>JAZNWB010000123.1:0-1967 GCA_045593125.1 Congzhengia sp.
GGTGCAATCCACGCTATGATGAGTGGCAGCGGAGCTACCTGCTTTGGTATATTTGAAGAAAAACCCGATTTGGAAAAAGCAAAACAAGTTTTTAAGGATTATTTTGTTGCGATTGCAAATCCTGTTTAAATTTTACTTGTATTTTTCGGAAAATGTGGTAAAATAATACTTGATGTGTAAAAGAGGTGTTTTTATGAAAAAATTAATACCCATAATTTTAATTATGGTTTGTGTACTTACAGGATGCGGAAAAGGAGAAGAGAGTAAAGTGGATAACAAATATGTAGGAATAGAACTTGAAAAAGGCGGAAATATTGTAATTGAACTTTTGCCGGAGTATGCGCCAAAATCTGTTGCATTCTTCCTAGAGCTTGTTGAAGACGGATATTACGACGGCTTAACATTCCACAGAGCAGTAAAAGATTTCATGATTCAGGGCGGCTCTCCCAACGGCGACGGCATTGGCGGCTGCGGAAGAACTGTTAAAGGTGAATTTGCAAGTAACGGCTTTGAAAACAACTTATCACATACAAGAGGAGTTGTTTCCTTTGCAAGAACACAGGTCAGAGATTCAGCAAGCGGTCAGTTCTTTATTATGCACGGCGACGCTGAGTACTTAGACGGGGAATACGCTGCATTCGGAAGAGTTTTAGAGGGTATGGAATACGTTGATGAAATTGCCGTAATGCCTACAAGCAATCAGATTTTGATTGAAAAACCTGTTATAAAATCGGTTAAAGTTCTTAAAAATTATACCCCGGCTGAATAAGTTTTATGAATAATATATAAATTTTCAAAATATACTTGAAAATTGGTTAAAATTAGTGTATTATATATATGTTAAATATATAACAAAATTTAGGAGGTACTAAATTATGTCAGTAAAAGTTGCAATTAACGGTTTTGGTCGTATCGGACGTTTGGCGTTCAGACAGATGTTCGGTGCAGAAGGTTATGAAGTAGTAGCTATTAACGATTTAACAGATCCTAAGATGCTCGCTCATCTTCTCAAATACGACTCATCACAGGGCAGATACGATGGTCACACAGTTGAAGCTGGTGAAAACTACATCGTAGTTGACGGCAAAAAAATCACAATCTACTCAGAGCCCAAGGCTGCAGACCTTCCCTGGGGCGAAATCGGCGTAGACGTTGTACTCGAGTGCACAGGTTTCTACTGCTCAAAAGAAAAATCACAGGCTCATATCGATGCAGGTGCTAAGAAAGTTGTTATTTCTGCTCCCGCAGGTAATGACCTTAAAACAGTTGTATTCAGCGTTAACGAAGATACATTAACAGCTGACGACACAATTATCTCTGCTGCATCATGCACAACAAACTGCTTAGCTCCTATGGCTAAAGCATTAAACGACTATGCACCCATTCAGTCAGGTATCATGTCAACAATCCACGCTTACACAGGCGATCAGATGATTTTAGACGGTCCTCACAGAAAAGGTGACTTAAGACGTGCAAGAGCAGGCGCAGTTAACATCGTTCCTAACTCAACAGGTGCTGCTAAAGCTATCGGCTTAGTTATTCCTGAATTAAACGGAAAACTCATAGGTTCTGCTCAGCGTGTTCCTGTTCCCACAGGTTCAACAACAATCTTAACAGCTGTTGTTAAGGGTACAGACGTAACAGTTGAAGGTATCAACGCTGCTATGAAAGCTGCTGCATCTGATTCTTTCGGTTATAACGAAGACCAGATCGTATCTTCTGACGTTATCGGTATCACATACGGTTCATTATTCGATGCTACACAGACAATGGTTTCTAAAGTAGCTGACGATTTATATGAAGTACAGGTTGTTTCATGGTATGACAACGAAAACTCATACACAAGCCAGATGGTTAGAACAATCAAATACTTTGCTGAATTAAACTAGTTTAAACTTAAGACGCCCCAAGGCTTTTAGCCTTGGGGCGTTATTTTATTTGTGCAAAACAAACAAGTTTGACACGTT
>JAZNWB010000124.1:0-8517 GCA_045593125.1 Congzhengia sp.
TGGAACAGCGTACACGGCATAGGTGCAGAAGAAGCTGCTCGCGACGAAGAAGGTATGCAGACAATGAGAACTTTAGCCCGAAATATGGCGTGGATGCTAAAGTGTATTGATTTAGGAAAACAAAATGGAATAACTGTTCCCCAGCGAGAACCTGGTATGAGAACAAACTTTATAAGATAACGAAGGCTGCTGCATTTAGCGCAGACCGTCAAAAACGCATTTTTTCTATATTTATATTTAAAGAAAGAACTCGCCAATGGCGAGTTCTTTTATTTTTTATGTTTTTGACTACGAACAACCCTCACCTCTCGGCGTACCTATGTGCACCTTCGGGTAACCCTTATGGTTCGGTTTGTCCATCCTGCATCTAAATCCATTCAGCATGAAAAATCAAGGCAGTTTACATTAAATTTTCATTATAATGTGCACGCTCCCCGCCGATAAATTTTGCACGGCTTCTTGCACAAGTAAGGTGTGCTCCACCTATTGATTTCACTGAAAGTCGCAATGGCACAACAACAGGTCGCACATGCATACCGATTAATGTATCGCCAATATCCATACCTGCATCAGCTACGATTGTCTCGACTGCAACAGGGTCTTTCATGAATTTATATGCTGCAGTAGCAAAAGAGCCTCCTGCTTTGGGTTGGGGAACCACATTACAGAAATATGCCGCAGGCACCGCCTCACGCTCAACAATCAGTGCACGATTTAAGTGTTCGCAACACTGAGCCGCAACAAAAATTCCCTCAGCATCAAAAACGGAAGCCAGTGTTTTATAAATTTCCTCTCCTAATTCTGCTACCGAAGATGTGCCTATACGTTCACCCATAACCTCGCTTGTAGAACAACCTATTACTACAATGTCACCTGACTTTAATTTTGCTTTTTCTATAAGCTCTGTTGCCGCCAGCATCAAGTTTTTTTTTATTTCACTATACATAGAAGTTCACTTCCTTTTCTTAAATTATATTTTAGCACACGGACGCATATATTTCAAGGATATTTGTAAAATAAATATGGATGAAAGCTTTTGTATCTTTGAAAGGAATGCTGTGTTATGGATTACAAAAAAGAAGCACTTATTTCTCACGAAAAGTGGCAAGGCAAAATTGAGATAAATTGCCGTTGCCCTGTCGAAACAAAGGACGATTTATCAATCGCCTACACTCCAGGTGTTGCTGAACCTTGTCTCGAAATCAGCAAAAATGCGGACCTTAGCTACAAGTACACCAGACGTGGCAATCTTGTTGCCGTAGTCACAGATGGCACCGCCGTTTTAGGATTGGGTGACATCGGACCTGAGGCTGGCATGCCTGTTATGGAGGGTAAGTGTGTGCTTTTTAAAGCCTTTGGTGATGTAGATGCATTTCCTCTTTGTGTACGCTCTAAAGATGTGGATGAAATTGTAAAAACAATTTCTCTGCTTTCAGGCTCATTTGGAGGCATCAATCTAGAAGACATTGCAGCTCCCCGTTGCTTTGAAATTGAACATAAGCTCAAAGAGGTCTGTGATATTCCTGTCTTCCATGACGACCAGCATGGTACCGCAGTTGTGTCTGCAGCTGCTATGATAGGTGCTTGCCGTCTCACAAAGAAAAATCTTCAAGGCTTAAAAGCTGTAGTTTCTGGTGCAGGAGCTGCCGCTATTGCCGTTACACGTCTTTTAATGGCATTAGGACTTAAAGACATTATCCTTTGCGACAGAAAAGGTGCAATTTTTAAAGGTCGTGAAGGACTTAATGCTGAAAAAGAGGCTATGGCTAAAATCACAAATAAGAATAAAATAAGCGGAACATTAGCCGATGTTATGGTTGGTGCTGATGTTGTGTTTGGTCTTTCAGGACCAGGCGTAATTTCTCAGGACATGATACGCTCTATGAATCGCGACCCTATGGTGTTCGTTATGTCAAATCCCACACCTGAAATTTTTCCCGAGGATGCTCTTGCTGCTGGTGCAGCCGTTGTCGGTACAGGTCGCTCCGACTATCCAAATCAGATTAACAATCTCCTGGCTTTTCCCGGTATTTTTCGTGGTGCTTTAGATGTTCGTGCATCTGATATTAATGACGAAATGAAAATTGCAGCAGCTTATGCTATTGCAAATCTTATCGACAAAAAAGACTTAACACCGGATAGAATTATCATCGAGCCTACTGACCCGCGTGTTGCTCCTGCTGTTGCCAAAGCAGTTGCAGAAGCGGCTAAAAAATCGGGTGTTGCACGTATATAATATCAATAAAAAAAACAGACCGCAAAGCGGTCTGTTTTTTTATTTCAGGTTCAATGTACCTGCGTTTGCACCTTTTAAATATTCATTAATAAATCCGTCTAAATCTCCGTCCATTACTGCACCAATGTTGCCTACTTCAAAGTTTGTTCTGTGGTCTTTTACCATATTATAAGGATGGAAAACGTATGAGCGAATCTGACTGCCCCAAGCAATATCCTTCATATCGCCCTTTAAGTCTTCAATTCTTTCCTTCTGCTCACGTTCTGCCATCTCAACGAGTTTTGCCTTCAACATCTTCATAGCATTTTCCCTGTTCTGATGCTGTGAGCGTTCTGTCTGACAGGAAACCACAACACCTGTTGGAATATGAGTCATACGGATAGCGGAGTCAGTTTTATTAATGTGCTGACCGCCTGCACCGCTTGCACGGAAGGTGTCAACTTTTAAATCTTCAGGGCGGATGTTTATTTCTATATCATCATCAATTTCAGGCATTACATCTACTGATGCAAAAGATGTGTGACGTCTGCCTGATGAATCAAAAGGAGAAATACGCACAAGTCTGTGGACGCCTTTCTCACATTTTGCATAACCGTAGGCATTTACTCCTGTAAGCTGGATGGTAACACTCTTAACACCTGCTTCATCCCCTGCTAAATAATCAAGGGTAGAAACAGAAAATCCACGGCGTTCACCCCAGCGCTGATACATACGAAGAAGCATGGCTGCCCAGTCCTGAGCCTCTGTTCCGCCTGCTCCGGGGTGAATTGCAATAATTGCATTGTTTTTGTCATATTTACCCGAAAGAAGAGTTTCCAGCTTCATTGTTTCAAGCTCCTCAACAAAAGCATTGTATCCTTCTGCTATTTCAGGCAGTAAGCTTTCGTCCTCTTCCATCTGAGCTAGCTCAACAAGGGTGCTCATATCTTCCCAGTCGCTCTGGAGTTTTGAAAAACGTGCAACCTTATCCTTGAGCTGTTTTATTTCCTGAAGCACCTTCTGAGAGTTTTCCATATCGTTCCAGAAATCCTCACCGGCTGATAATTCTTCCAATTCTTTGATTTTTTCTTCCGTGCGGACAATCCCCAAGGATTCCTTCAGCTCTTTTACTGCATCCTCCTGAGCTATTAAATCCAATCGGTACTGGTCAAGCTCCACTATCATTCTATCAGTCCTTTATTTTAATTTTTATTCTTTATTATTTGCTCCGCAGCATTTTTTGTATTTTTTACCGCTGCCACAGGGACAGGGGTCGTTTCTGCCAATTTTTTCATCTGCTTTCGCCTGTTTGGGAGCAACTGTTCCATCACCCGCAGTTGCAATAGGCTTTGCCACCTGAACACGCTCTGCAGGAGCGTTTAATTTTGCATTAAACACAAGCTTTAATGTTGATTCTCTGATTGCTGCTATCATTTCCTCAAACATATCAAAGCCCTCAAATTTATATAGCATTACAGGGTCCTGTTGACCATATGCACGAAGACCTATACCGTGCTTTAACTGTTCCATTGCATCAATGTGGTCAATCCACTTTGTATCAACTGAACGAAGAAGTGCCACACGTTCAAGCTCACGCATCAGCTCTTCACTTGATTCTTCCTCTTTTTGAGCATGATTGCTGAGGGCAATTTCTGTTAACTGATTTATGAGTCCTTCACGGGTTGAATCCATTAATTCCTCATCAGTAAGCTTAAACTGATCGGGTTTTAAGCAAATTGTTTCTAAGAACTCTGTCATTGCTGCAATGTTCCAGTTTTCAGGATTGTTTTCATCTGCTGCAAAACGAAGTACAGTTTCTTCCACAAAATCCCCTATCATTTTCTGAATATTGGATTTAATACTATCCCCGTTTAACACCTGCTGACGCTGAGAATAAATAATTTCTCTCTGCTGATTCATAACGTCGTCATACTGTAAAACGTGCTTTCTTATATCAAAGTTTCTGCCCTCAACTCTGCTCTGTGAGGTTTCAATGGCTCCTGTGAGCATTTTATTTTCTATTGCCTGGTCTTCTTCAAGTCCTAAGGTATCAACCACAGTTCTTATTCTGTCAGAACCAAACAATCTCATCAAATCGTCTTCTAAAGAAATAAAGAACTTTGATACACCGGGGTCACCTTGACGACCTGCTCTACCTCTTAGCTGATTGTCTATTCTTCTTGATTCATGACGTTCTGTACCGATAATGTAAAGACCGCCAACACTCCTTACCTTTTCAGCTTCAGGTGCTATTTCTTCTTTATATTTTGCCAATAACTCTGCGTAGGTCTTTCTTGCATTTAAAATTTCTTCGTCGTCTGTTTCGCCAAAGCCTGTAGCCTCTGCAATCAATTCGTCAGAAAACTCTCTTCTCTTCATTTCATGCTTTGCCATAAACTCGGCGTTACCGCCAAGCATAATGTCAGTACCACGACCTGCCATATTTGTAGCAATTGTAACAGCACCGAGTTTACCTGCCTGTGCGATGATTTCTGCTTCCTTTTCGTGGAATTTGGCATTTAACACTTCATGCTTTATTCCGTTACGCCTGAGCATTGCAGAAAGAAACTCTGATTTTTCAATTGTAACTGTACCAACCAGTACAGGTTGGCCTTTTTGGTTACATTCCTTAACCTGCTCAACAACTGCCTCAAATTTACCTTTTTCTGTTTTATAAACAGCATCAGGCAAATCCACTCTTGCAAGCTCCTTATTTGTAGGAACTACAATAACGTCAAGCTTATAGATTTCACGGAATTCGTCTTCTTCGGTCAAAGCAGTACCTGTCATACCCGAGAGCTTTTTATATAATCTGAAATAGTTCTGGAATGTGATTGTCGCTAAAGTCTTGCTTTCACGCTCCACTTTTACGTTTTCTTTTGCTTCTATTGCCTGATGAAGTCCGTCACTGTAACGGCGACCAAACATAAGTCTGCCTGTAAATTCATCAACTATGATTACTTGACCGTCTTTTACAACGTAATCACGGTCACGGCACATTGTACCATGGGCTTTCAGCGCCTGATTGATATGATGAGAAATCGTCATGTTATCGGGGTCTGATAAATTTTCAACACCAAAGGCACGCTCGGCTTTCTCTACACCTGCTGAAAGAAGTGTTGCAGTTTTTGCCTTTTCGTCTATCATATAGTCGGCATCTATATCTTCGTAGGACTGCTTGTTATCGCTTTCTGTTACCTTATACGCACGAAGAGAACGAGCAAATCTGTCTGCTAACTGATAAAGGTCTGTTGATTTATCCCCTGCACCTGAAATAATCAAAGGTGTACGTGCCTCATCAATTAAGATTGAGTCAACTTCGTCAACGATTGCAAAGTTTTGACCACGCTGCACCATCATTTCCTTGAAAATAACCATATTATCACGGAGATAGTCAAAGCCAAACTCGTTGTTTGTGCCGTATGTGATGTCGGCAGCGTAGGCTGCCTTTCTGTCTTCGTTTTCTACTTCGTGAATGATAAGACCGACAGTCAGTCCCAGGTACTTAAACACCTTGCCCATCCACTCACTGTCACGTTTTGCGAGGTAGTCATTGACTGTAACAATATGAACACCTTCACCTGTTAATGCATTAAGATATGCAGGTAATGTGGATACAAGTGTTTTACCTTCGCCCGTCTTCATTTCAGAAATTCTTCCCTGATGAAGAATGATTCCACCTAAAATTTGCACGTAAAAATGACGCATACCTAAAACTCTGCTTGAAGCTTCTCTCACTGTGGCAAAAGCCTCAGGAAGAATTTCGTCTAACGTTTCGCCTTTTGAAAGTCTATCCTTAAACTCTGCAGTTTTGCCCTTGAGTTCTGATTCTGTCAACGCTTTATATTCGTCCTCTAATTCCATTACCTTGTCGGCAATGGGACGAATTCTTTTTAGCTCTCTGTCGCTGTATGAGCCCATAAATTTTTCCAGTAATTTTTTCAAAATATATCACCCCATAGGTTTTCTAACTTTATCACACTATTATAGAGTATATCATAAAAGATATATTCTGTCAAAGAATAATCAAAAGTTAACTATTTATTTATATTCTGTACATTTTATAAATTTATTTCTTAATTTTAGTACTAACTTTTTTAAAAAAAGTGTTGACAAGTTGTGATTTTGCTGATATAATAACCGAGTAAGCCCAAAAGATGCGGAGAGGTATCGAAGTGGTCATAACGAGGCGGTCTTGAAAACCGTTTGTCCGAGAGGGCGCGTGGGTTCGAATCCCACCCTCTCCGCCACATTCGCGGTAAGCCTTTTTGCTTACCGCGATTTCATTTTTTTGGGCTTAAATTTTAATATTGAAACGATTTAATTTCGTCATTCTTGGAGAAGTACTCAAGTAGGCCGAAGAGGCGCCCCTGCTAAGGGTGTAGGTCGGGAAACCGGCGCGAGAGTTCGAATCTCTCCTTCTCCGCCAGGAAATCCGCAAACCGCTTTATAGCCTTTTACGGATTTCTTCTTTTTTATCTGGATAATTTTTATGAAAGGAGGATAACTCTATGAAAAGAATTACCGCAGGCATTCTCGCCCACGTTGACGCAGGTAAAACAACCCTGTCTGAGGGGTTGCTTTTTTGTTCAGGCAGTATAAGAAAGTTGGGGCATGTGGATAACCGCGATACTTTTTTGGATACCGATGAAATTGAGCGTTCCCGTGGTATTACTGTTTTTTCAAAGCAGGCAATTATAGAAACAAGCAGCGGAGTTATCACCCTTTTAGACACACCGGGACATTCAGATTTTGCAGCAGAAACAGAAAGAACCCTATCCGTTTTAGATTACGCAATTTTATTAATCAGCGCAACAGACGGCGTGCAGAGCCACACAAAAACTTTATGGGAAATGCTTAAAAACCACAACATTCCCACATTTATATTTATAAACAAATTAGACCTGAAAAACGCTGATTTTAAAGGTGTTATGTCTGAGTTAAAATCAGAACTCTCCGATTCTGTTGTAGATTTCTGTGATAAGGATTTGGAGCATTTATCAGAAAATATCGCAGTTTGTGACGAGGAGGCCCTGCACCACTATCTGGAGTGTGGGGAAATTGACGCAAATCACGTAATTTCTGCTATAAAATCAAGAAAACTTTTTCCCTGCTTTTCAGGTTCTGCCCTTAAAATGGAGGGTATTGAAAGTTTTTTAGAGTCTTTTGATAAACTCACTGCACAACCCGCATACCCTGAAGAATTTGGTGCTAAGATTTTTAAAATTTCTTCTGATGACAAGGGCAACCGCCTCACGTTTTTAAAAATTACAGGCGGAACACTCAAAGTAAAAGATATAATCAACGATGAAAAGGTTAATGAAATACGTATATATTCAGGCGAAAGGTACAAAACTGCGGATATTGTCAATGCAGGTACGGTATGTGCTCTCGCTGGGCTTACAAAGACCTTTGCAGGTCAGGGTTTAGGCATTGAGGAAAACGCCGCAAAACTTACAGTAGAGCCTATATTCACATATCGTGTGGTATTGCCTGCAGGCGTTGATGCTGCCGCCTTTGCCCCAAAGCTCAAAACACTTGAGCAGGAAGAAACTCAGCTTAACGTAATATGGAACGAGCATTTACAGGAAATTCAGATAAAACTCATGGGCGAAATTCAGCTTGAAGTTTTGAAACACATGATAAAAAGCAGATTCGGCATTGACGTTGAATTTTGTAGGGGCAGAATTGTATATAAGGAAACTATCAAAAACACTGTAGAGGGCGTGGGACATTATGAGCCTCTTCGTCATTACTCGGAGGTTCATTTACTGTTAGAACCCCTACCCCAGGGCTCAGGAATGCATTTTGCCGCTGATTGCAGTGAGGATATTTTAGACAAAAACTGGCAACGGCTTATTATGACACACTTGATGGAAAAAGAGCACGTAGGCGTACTCACAGGCTCGCCCATTACTGATATAAAAATTACGCTCAAAACAGGTCAGGCACACCAAAAGCACACAGAGGGTGGAGATTTTCGTCAGGCAACCTATCGGGCTGTACGTCACGGGTTAAGGTGTGCAGAAAGCCTTTTGCTTGAGCCTTATTACGAGTTTTCTTTGGAAGTGCCGAAAGAAAATGTAGGCCGTGCAATGACAGACCTTGACCAGATGGGAGCTACCATTTCTCTTCCCCAGACAAGAGGAGATATGACAAAGCTCACAGGCAAGGCTGCAGCAAATTCTATTCGTGACTATCATCAGGAAATAATAAGCTATACCCACGGCCTCGGAAAATTGTCCGTCAAATTCTGTGGATACGGCCCCTGTCAAAATCCCGAGAAAGTAATTGAAGAAATA
>JAZNWB010000125.1:0-10616 GCA_045593125.1 Congzhengia sp.
CAGAACAGAATGCTGCAAAAAATGCACTTCAGTCTATTCGGGAAGGTAAATAATATGAAGCATAAAACAATTCCGATTTTTGTGCCTCATATGGGTTGCCCAAATGATTGTTCTTTCTGTAATCAGCGAAAAATCACAGGAGTCACAGAACTTACTCCAAAAGAAGCAGATTTGCAAATTATGACAGCTCTTGGAACTATGCCTGATAATGTTGATTGTGTTGAAATAGGATTTTTCGGCGGTAGCTTTACTGGTATAGACATTGATTTGCAAAAAGAATTTCTTACTGTTGCAAAAAAGTACAAGGATAGTGGCAAGGTTCATGCAATTCGTTTGTCCACACGTCCTGACTACATAAATAATGAAATTCTTGATATGCTCAAAAATTATGGCGTAACTACTGTAGAACTGGGTGCTCAAAGTATGGACGATAGAGTACTTGTTCTGAATCGCAGAGGGCACACATCAGAAGATACAATAAAAGCTAGCAAACTTATAAAATCAAAGGGTTTTAAACTTGGACTTCAGATGATGACAGGGCTTTATGGGGACGATAATAAAACCTGTATTGAAAGTCTTGAAAAAATCGTGGCATTACGCCCTGATTGTGTAAGAATATATCCAACATTAGTGCTTAAAGACACATACCTTGACGAATTATATCGAAACAAAAAGTACGCACCTCAGACTCTTGATGAGGCGGTTTTGCTTGTATCGGAATTAAAGCAGAGATTAGATTCTAAGAATATACCTGTCATAAGGATAGGACTGATGGCATCGGATAACATTAATCCTGATGCAGATGTTGTCGCAGGTCCGTATCACCCGTCGATGGGTGAGCTTGTGCAGAGTGAATTGTATTACAGACAAATTGCTGACGTGATTGATAGTGACGCTGTCATTTTTGTAAATCCAAAAGATATATCAGCGTTTGTAGGTAATAAAAAGAAAAATATAGAAAGAATCAAAGAACTGGGTTATGACGTTTCGTTTAGAAACGATGAAAGCGTCAATCCCGGTCAGTTTAAAATACTAAGGAAGGAGCAACGATAATGCGTTTAAAAGGAATAAAAGTAAACGGTTTTAAATCTTTTGCGGATAAGATTAATCTTAACTTTTCTGATGGTATAACTGCTATTGTTGGTCCTAACGGAAGCGGTAAAAGTAATATATCCGACGCAGTTCGTTGGGTTTTAGGCGAGCAGAGTGCAAAAATGCTCAGAGGCTCAAAAATGGAAGACGTAATCTTTAGCGGTACACAGAAAAGAAATCCTATGGGATTTGCTGAGGTTACTCTTGTTTTAGATAACAGTGACCGCCGACTTGACCTTAGTTATGATGAGGTTGAGGTTACAAGAAAGGTTTTTGTATCAGGTGAAAGTCAATATATGCTCAATAAAACGCCCTGTCGTTTAAAGGATATCCACGAGGTGTTTATGGATACAGGTCTTGGTCGTGATGGATATTCCATGGTTGGTCAGGGCAAAATTGAGGAAATTTTATCCACAAAATCAGATGACAGACGACAGATTTTTGAAGAGGCGGCAGGAATATCAAAATACCGCTACAGAAAAGAAGATGCAGAAAGAAAGCTGAACCGTACAAATGAGAATTTAGACCGCGTATATGATATTATTACTGAGCTCGAGGGAAGAGTAGAGCCCTTACGTAATCAGTCTGAAAAGGCAAAGAAATATTTGCAATACAAAGAAGAACTAAAGACATTTGAAGTAAATGACGCTATCCGCATTATAGAAAGTGCAAATGACGTAATTGGCGGAATTGATGAAAAGTTAAATGTTGTGACAACCCATCTTAACGAAACAAAAGCAAAAGCTGAAGAAAGAGAAAAGGCACAACAGGAATACTATGAAAGTGCCAAAGCTCGGGAAGAATCACAGGAAGAGACAAATAAACAAATCCGTGAACTGACCGAAAGTATTTCCATCAAAAAAGGCGAAATTGACATATTCAAAAATACCATATCAGGTAATGATATGCTGACTGCCAGAATCCGTGATGAGATAAAAGAGCTTCTTGATAAAAAGGTTGATTTGGAAGCAGAACGTGAAAAAATCAATAAAGAAATCCAGGGAAAGAATGCTGAACTCGAAATAGTTGAAAACGAGATTAAGGAATTAAAAGAACAAGAAAAAGTAGTGGACACAGGTGCCACAGATGCCGAAAAAGAAATTGAGGCATTAAATAACCTTGTTGCTGAAAATATAGAAAAATTCAGTGAATTAAAAATCGGCCTTTCCAATCAAAAACTCACGGAAGAAAGCTTTATAGCAAGAAAAGACACTATTCTTTCCGAGGCTACTGACAGAAGTGACGAACGTGAAGAAATAGCAAGCAAAGTCAGAGAAATCGACACAGAAATAAGCCGTAAAGTCACATACCTTGACAAGATAAAAAAAGAAAGAGAAGCGTTAAATCAAAAGCGTGAAAAAATTAATGCTGAGCTTGAAGAAAACACAAAGAAGATTAACGAAAACACAATAAGCCTAAATGAAAAGGTTTCAAGAAAAAAACTTCTTGAAAATATGGAACAGTCTTATGAGGGATATTCACGTTCAGTAAAAACTGTTTTAAAAGAGCATGAAAGCGGCGAACTTTCGGGTGCTAAGATTTATGGACCTGTTTCAAAGCTTTTAAAAACGCAGGATAAATACAGCATAGCAATAGATGTGGCACTGGGTAATGCGGTGCAGAATATTGTTGTAAAAACGGAGAATGATGCAAAATCAGCCATTGAGTGCTTGAAATCTAAAAATGCAGGCAGGGCCACATTTTTACCCCTTACTTCAATAAAGCTAAAGGAATATCCACAAAGTGGCATTGATATGGAAAATGGTTACATTGGTGTAGCATCGGAACTTGTAACGTGTGATAAAGAATTTTCAGATGTAGCAGAATTCTTACTCGGTGGTACAGTTATCATTGATAACATAGACAACGCCATTGCAATTTCTAAAAAATATAAAAATGCAATCAAGCTTGTTACATTAACAGGTGAGCTTTTCAATGTTGGTGGCTCCCTTTCAGGCGGAAGTTTTTATAAACAGGCGTCGCTCTTTGGCAGAGAAAATGAAATTGTCGCTCTGAGCAGGGAAATACCTGTACTTGAAAAAGAAACCGAAAAGTTATCACGTCGTAATCAGGGATTGAAAGGTGAACTCATTACATACGAGGATGGGATAAAGAAGTACGATGGTGAAATCTTTGAAAATGATAGTGAGCTTTTAGTACTTCAGCGAGATAAATCCCACAATGAGTTGCTTATCAATCAAATTGATACAGCTAAACGCCGCGTAGAAGAAGAACTTAATTCTGTTGAAGAAAAAATCAGAGAAGCTAGAGGAAATCAGGCAAGAATTGAAAAGGAAATTGCCAATACTCAGGAACTTATTTCGAGCAAACAAGAAGAAATAGAAGAAAAAGAATCAGCTATTTCTGAAATTATTGCCGAAAAGCAAGAAATATCAGGAAAAATTATGGCGAAGAACTTTGAACGTTCCGGCATAAACCGTGATATTGAAAACTTGACAGAAAAACTGAACAGTGCTAACCGTGATTTATCAATGAACGCGTCAAATATTTCTCTGCATGAAACGGAAATTTCTGATTTTGAACGTAAAAATGCAGAGCTCTTAGCAGAAATAGAACGCAAAAAAGAAGAAACTGATTTAGGCATTAAGAAAATTTCTGAGCTTGATGAAACGGCAGCTCTCCTTGCAGAAGAAAGAAAGCAGCTTGATGAAAAAGACAGAGCAGCCCTCGGTGAGATTAAAGCACTTCGCGAAGAGGTATTCACACTTTCCAATGAAGAAGCACGACTTACCCAAAGAAAGGTTAAGCACGAGACAGAACTCGAAAACACTATTAATAATCTGTGGGAAGAATACGAGCTTACATATTCTGACGCAGTTCAGTACAAAAAAGATTTGGGTGCTGCGACAGAAGTTACAAAGGAAATTGCTTCACTAAGGCGTAAAATAGCGGGACTTGGTAATGTGAATGTTGACGCTATTGAAGAATACAGGGCAGTTTCTGAAAGATATGAATTCTTAACTGGTCAGCGTGATGATTTAGTTGCAGCTCAAAAAGATTTGCAAGGTATCATTTCTGACATGACGAAGGTGATGAAGGGCGAGTTTGAAACAAAATTCAACGATATTGCAAAATACTTCAAACAAACCTTTACAGAACTTTTTGGCGGCGGTACCGCATCATTGTCATTGGAAAATCCTGATGACATATTAAATTGTAATATTAATATTGACGTTCAGCCTCCGGGCAAAAAACTGCAAAGTTTATTACTGCTTTCCGGCGGCGAACGGGCATTGTCTGCTATAGCACTGCTTTTTGCAATATTAAAAACACGCCCCACACCCTTCTGTTTCTTGGACGAAATAGAAGCGGCATTAGACGATGCAAATGTATACAGATTTGCTGATTATATAAGAAATTACAGCAAAAACACACAGTTTATCGTTGTTACACACAGAAGAGGCACAATGGAAGCAGCGGACGTAATCTATGGCGTAACAATGCAGGAGAAGGGTGTATCAAAACTGTTAGAACTTAACATAAATGAGTTGGCAGAACAGTAAAATATGTTATTATATGTGCGAGGAGGAAATAAAAGTGATTAAAGCACCACGAGGCACACATGATATATTGCCCTCTGAAAGTTACAGATGGCACGGTGTAGAAGAACAGATAAGAAAAATTTGTCTTGAATTTGGATATAAAGAAATAAGAACTCCCATGTTTGAAAGCACGGAACTTTTTGAACGAGGAGTGGGAGATACAACAGACGTAGTACAGAAAGAAATGTACACATTTTTAGATAAGGGTGGAAGAAGTATAACATTAAAGCCTGAAGGTACGGCAGGAATTGTTCGTAGTTTTGTTGAAAACTCAATCTATGCCAATCCTCAGCCTACCAAGCTGTATTATCTGTACCCTTGTTTCAGATATGAAAAACCTCAGGCGGGAAGACTAAGAGAATTCCATCAGTTTGGCGTAGAAGTTTTTGGTTCTCCTACGGCATCAATGGATGCTGAGGTTATATCATTGGCGATGTCTTTACTCATGCGACTTGGTGTAACAGGTATAGAGTTAAATATTAACAGTATCGGTTGCCCCAAATGTCGCAGGGAGTATAACGAAAAGCTTAAAGATTATTTTAGACCTTACTTGGGTGAACTTTGCGAAACATGCAGAGAGAGATTTGAAAAAAATCCTTTAAGAATTTTAGACTGTAAGAGTACAGAATGCAAGAAGATTTACAACAATGCACCTATGCTTTTAGACCACATATGTGATGAGTGTAATACACACTTTGAGAGTCTTAAAAAATACCTTGAGGTTATGGAAATTCCCTACAATGTTGATGCGACAATCGTAAGGGGATTGGATTACTATACAAAGACTGTATTTGAAATTATTTCTAAAAACCCAGGTTCAGAGGGTACAATTTGCGGTGGCGGCAGATATGATGGATTGATTGCCGAAATCGGCGGTCCAGAACTTCCTGGCGTTGGATTTGGTATGGGATTAGAGCGACTCTTATTAGTTCTTGAAAGTATAGGAAAGCTTCCTGAAAATGATGAGAGCCCTGATATCTTTATAGCAAATATCGGAGATTTGGCAGATTTATTTGTACAAAAGCTTGTTCTTGATTTGAGAAAGGCAGGGATTTCTGCTGAACGTGATTATTTAGCACGCAGTGTTAAAGCACAAATGAAATTTGCAAATAAACTCAACGCAAAATTTTCAGCAGTTATAGGCGATGATGACATTGCAAATGGTGTGGTAAATATAAAAAATATGAGCACAGGTGAAGGAGCACAGGTTGAAATTTTGAACCTTGCTGCTTACTTAACTGATGCATTAAAGTAAGTATATATGGGCAAATGCTATGCATTTGCCCATAAGAAATATAAGGAGGAAGTCAGATGATTGAAATAAAAAATCTGGTAAAAAAATACGGCAAAAAGCTTGCTGTTGACAATGTTTCCTTTACTGTACGCGACGGAGAAATCCTTGGGCTTTTAGGTCCCAACGGTGCCGGAAAGTCTACAACAATGAATATTATGACCGGATATCTTTCTGCAACAAGCGGAGAAGTTATCATTTCCGGTTTTGATATATTGGATAACCCTATTGATGCAAAAAAACACATAGGCTACCTGCCAGAGATTCCGCCCCTTTATGTTGATATGACAGTAAATGAGTATCTAGATTTCGTTTATGACTTAAAAGGTGCAAAGGAAAAAAATAAGAAAAAACATCTTGCTGAAATTATGGAAACAGTAAAGATTACTGATGTTGCAAATCGTCTTATTGCCAACTTGTCAAAAGGTTATAAGCAAAGAGTTGGTCTTGCACAGGCAATGGTTGGTAATCCTGAGGTTTTGATATTGGACGAGCCTACTGTTGGTCTTGATCCTATGCAAATTATTGAAATAAGAAGTGTAATCAAAAAATTAGGTAAAAACCATACAGTAATACTTTCATCTCATATTTTACAGGAAGTTCAGGCAATATGCGACAGAGTGGTCATTATCAATAATGGTAAAGTGGCGGCAATTGATACACCTGATAATCTGGCAAGAAACATTTCAAACGAAAACAAATTCAGTTTGCGCATCTCAGGTGATGAGAGAACAGCCCTTGATGTACTAGAAAGTATTGAAGGTATCAAAAATGTTAAATCATTGGGCAGAAAAGAAAGAAATTCGATAGACTTTATTGTTGAAACAGAGCCTGATGTAGACGTAAGACCTGTTATATTCCAGGCAATGGCTGCACAAAATCTGCCGATTTTATCTATGTCTACTGTTGATATGACGTTAGAAGATATATTTATTGAGGTTACTTCAAATGAAAATAATACATTCTCAGTAATTGATGAGAATGAAATAGAATTTGTAGAAGCAAAGAAGGAGGACGAAAGTAATGAAAGCGATATTTAAACGTGAAATCAACGCATACTTCAAATCTCCTTTGGGATATGTTTTTATAGGTTTATTTGTATCTTTTGCATCACTGATGTTTTTGACAAATACCGTATCATTCGGCACATCTGATATGACAAATTATTTCGGATATTTATGTTATATTTTTATTGTTGCAGTACCTCTTCTGACTATGAAAATGTTTTCAGAAGAAAGAAAGCTCAAAACTGACCAGTTGTGGCTTACAGCACCTGTTAAAGTTTCGCAGGTGGTCCTTGGTAAATTTTTATCAGCATTAGCAGTTTTAGGGATAGCAGTAGCCATTACACTTGTTTTCTTGGTGTTTTTGAGTTTTTATGGTAATCCCGCAGTAATTCAGTCCCTCGTTGGATATGTCGGAATAGTTTTTTATGGTGCAATGCTTATTGCATTGGGAATGCTTATTTCATCATTGACACAGAATCAGGTGATTTCTGCAGTACTGACTTTGGCTATTGTGGGGTTGTTATCATTCATACAAAATATAGGATTTGATTTCACAGACCTTTTTGATGGTGCATTTTCTTTTATAGGAGTAGCACTAAACGGGTTGTCAGAATTTTTAAATATTAATGGCAGATTCGTTGATTTTGCGCGTGGTATTTTGAATTTTGTTCCGATTGTGTATTTTGTTAGTATTACAGCATTGTTTGTTTTACTTACAGTATGCGTAATTGAGAGAAGACGCTGGAGGTAATGAAGATGAAAAATGCTAAGAAACTAAAATACAGTATAAATTCTTCTGTCATTATCATTGGTGCTATTATTGTTACATTGCTGGTGAATGCTCTTTTAGTAGCCTTTGACAATAAGATTTCTTTAGAAGTAGATCTTACAAAAAATGATATCTACAGACTCACAGAAGAGACAAAAGAGGTTATAAAACAGATTGATGAAGAAACGAAGATTGTTGTGCTTTACAATGGTCAGCAATCGGAGATTATGACAATTCTCACAACGCTGATAAATAAATATACAGACGAAAATGAAAATATTGTATGTGAAGTTGTTGACTATTACAGTGACCCGATGGCGTTGACGGAGTACGTTTCAGCTATAAAAGAACTGTCTTATCCTGATTATTCAATGATTTTTGTTCAGGGAGACAAATACGATACGGCAGAAGTAAGCTCTTATGTTACAACGTCAGGATACAGTAACATTGAAAACATTATCACTAACAAATTGGCAACCTTTGTAGATGGATTTAAAATCTCCGAGATTCTTTTAACAGAGGGACATGGAGAAAAATCAAATGCAGGTTTTGGTGCAGTTCTTTCAATGTACAATTACCAAATGAGAAGTATCAACCTTTTAAGTGAGGATTTACCTGAAAATGATAAATCGATGGTGATTATCAATGCTCCTACCGCAGATTTTTCAGCAGAAGAGATAGAAAAGCTTGACAAATTTTTAGATCATGGCGGAAATGTTCAGATTTACTTTGACCCCATGGTTTCAAACGAAGAACTTCCAAGACTTGAAAAGTATCTTTCTGAAAATTGGGCAATTGTACGCAACCATGGTGTTATTGTAGATAGCGACAAAAAAGTAGAAGTAACCGGTAAGATTGCTGAACTTTGTGGTACCGTAACGGTAGCAGAGCTTGCAGAAAGCAGCATAGCGGCTCCTATCAAAAGCTCAAAGAAAAACATTGTATTTTCGGCAGCAAATGCGTTGGAAATTGCAGCTGACACAAAGTCAAATGTAGACATACAGGCGGTTCTGCAGACAACTGATGACGCAGTACTTCGTGACTTATCTGCCATAAATGAACCAGTTACAGGCGGTGTTATGAAGTCAAAATACAACGTGATGCTCACATCCACCCGTCAGAATTATACACTTGATGAAGAAATTTATACAGGAAGAGTTATTGTGTGTGGTTCAAGCTATATGATGGATACTTTGATTGGTGACAGCAGATACGCAAATGAAGATTTGCTTATTAACTCCATCAACTGGATGCGTGGAAGTGAGGCAGGCATAACAGTACGAGCGAAAGAAATTCCCCAGGGTGGACTTACCATTACAACTGCTCAGTTCTGGGTGTGGTTCGTTGGATTGGCAGTAGTTATTCCGGTATTGCTCCTAGGATTCGGTATTTTTGTATTCATAAGAAGAAGATATAAATAAATAAAAGTTCCGGAAACACCGGAACTTTTTATTTTACCGCAAAGTTTGACATATTTTGATTTTTGTGTTACAATATTATGTGATATAGTGTAAATTCTTCTCGACATACAGAAAGGAACAAAAATATGAAAGTTAAAAATATGGTAAAGAGTAAACAAACAACATATTCCAAAATAACTTCATACATTGGAAAAGATTTAAAAAAGGGATTATTAACAGGTGCTGTAGCCCTTGTTCTGGCTATAATTGCATCACTGTTCAACAATGCAGTACTTGCATGTATTTTTAGTATTTTATCTTTAGTTATTGCAGGTGCAGAAGTAATGTTTAAGCTAATAAAAGGAACTAAGGATGCAAAGCTTGATACTGTATTAGTGCTTGCTGCAATACTTATTCCTTTCTGCTTGGGAGAATTTTCTGTAGCAGCGTTAGCTATGTCCATATATAAGCTATCATCAGTAATTATAGGATTTGTTCTAAACATTTTGGGAAAGGAATTAAAAGCAACTGCAGATGTAACCCCGAAAAATGCAAATCTGATAGATTCACAGTCAAATATAAGAGTTATTCCCGCGAACGAATTAAGAAACGGCGATAAATTCATGGTTAAGACCAATGATGTTGTTCCTGTTGATTCTGTAATCACTGAGGGGTTTTCGCAATTTGATACATCAAAGGTTCATTCTTCCGACACTGATGTTTCTTTTTCTGTTGGCGATAAAGTTTTGGCAGGTTATGTAAACACAGGTTCATCTGTAACATGTGCTGCTGTATGTAATTATGATGAATCATTAGTTATGGATTTTAACAGAATGGCAGATATGTCAGAAACCACATCTACTGTTGGTGAAAAGAGATTTTTACAGGTAGCAAAGTGGTACCCTCTTGGAGTTTTAGCATTAGCTATTTTGGTGCTTTTGATTGTTGGTTTATCTACAGGAATATGGAGTAGTGCGATGCTCAAGGTCAGTGTGCTTCTTATAGCAGCCACTTCAAGCTCCTTTGTGATTGCGGTTCCTCTGTTTACATCTACTGCTGTATGGACATTGAAGAAAAAAGGTATAGCAGTATCTTCTGCAGAGCTTTTAGATGAAATTGCGGATGTGAATTGTGTTGCTTTTGAAAAAGACGGTGTATTGACGGACGGCGTTTACAAAATAACAGATATATATACAGCAGAGGGCATTACAGATAGCGATTTATTGATGATTGCAGGTATTTGTGTTGGTGGCAGAGCACATCCTATATCTCGCATATTTACTAAGTACATGAACGAGTATCTCAAAGCTGAAAATGTGATGGAGTTCCCTGGAAAAGGTGTAGAGTGTACCGTAATGAATAAGTCATTCATCTGTGGTACTGAAGATTTTGTAAAAGAGTGCGGTGTTGATGTCTCTGAAATATCTGGTTACAGATTATATATCACATTAGATAATGTTATTATGGGTGCTGTGAATTATGCAGATAATCCTT
>JAZNWB010000126.1:0-3908 GCA_045593125.1 Congzhengia sp.
GTGAGAATTGTTTCAATATTCATATGGATATCTTCAGCATCAATCAGGAATTCTACCTTCCCTGCTTCAATATCCTCTAAAATTTCAGCTAAAGTTTTTATAATCAGTTTGGCATCAGATTCGGGAATAATTCCCTGTCTGCCAAGCATTTCAGCATGTGCCATACTTCCTGTGATGTCCTGTTTGTACATTCTTGCGTCAAATCTTATAGATGAGTTAAAATCATCAACCAAAGCATCAGTAGCTTTAGAAAATCTTCCTCCCCAAAGTTTCATATGTATCCACCTTATCTTTCTTGCATTTTATTTTAATTTATGATACAATTATACAGTAAATTTTTCTAAATCTCAACATTTTTTTAAAAAATCGGAGCATTTTATGATTATACTTGGTATAGACCCGGGAATAGCCATTGTAGGCTACGGTGTAGTCCACTATGACGGGCATAAATTCACACCAATAGAATACGGTGCAATTACCACCCCTGCAGGGCAAAAATTAACCGACAGACTGCGTGACATTTATGAAAGCGTAGGAACTTTAATTGAAAAGCACAAGCCTGACGCTTTCTCAATAGAAGAGCTTTTCTTTAACACGAATGTCAAGACTGCCATATCAGTTGCCCACGGCAGAGGGGTATGCATACTCGCCGCAACAGTTTTAAATATTCCTGTGTTTGAATACACCCCACTTCAGATAAAACAGGCGGTTGCAGGGTATGGTCGAGCACAAAAAGGTCAGGTGCAAAGAATGGTAACCCAGATGTTGGGGCTTTCGGCTGTACCAAAGCCTGACGACGTGGCAGATGCTTTAGCTATTGCTATGTGCCACGGGTATTCTGCACAGTACCACAATCGCATAAATCAGGAGGGAATATAAATGATTGCCTTTGTAAAAGGAACAGTTGAACATATAGAAGAAAACGCAGTTGTCATTGATACAGGCAGCTTTGGTGCAAAAATCTTTATGACACCCACCTCACTTTCATCAATGAAAACAGGTGAAGAAACCAAAGTTTATACATACCTTCGTGTAGCAGAAGACATATTTGATTTATATGGCTTTTTAACACGGGAAGAGCTGGATGTTTTCAAAATGATAATTTCAGTAAACGGTGCAGGTCCTAAAGCAGGTCTAGCAGTTTTATCTGCCCTCTCTCCTGCCGCACTAACCGTTGCAATCGTTACAGACGACTATAAATCAATCACCCGTGCTCAGGGCGTAGGCCCAAAGCTTGCACAAAAGATTGTTTTAGAATTAAAAGATAAGTTTAAGGGCAGAGAAATCAAGCTTGACAGCGGTGCAAATGAGGTATTTACCCCCGTTGACACAGGCAACGATGCAGTTGAGGCGTTGGTGGTTTTGGGTTACCCCAGAGCAGATGCCCTGCGTGCCGTATCAGGCGTTGAAAAAGGTTTATCAACAGAAGACACAATCAAGGCGGCTCTACTCCGCCTGATGAGATAGGAGGTAAATTATGCCTATAGACCAGCAGTTTGCAGGAGATTTTGAAGAAAGAATAGTTACATCAAGAACTTTAGGCAACGAAGAAGAAACAGAATATAGCTTACGCCCCAAAACCTTGTCTGAATACATCGGTCAGACAAAGGTTAAGGATAATCTTTCCATATACATAGAGGCGGCAAAAACACGTCGTGAGGCATTAGACCATGTTCTGCTCTACGGACCTCCCGGACTTGGTAAAACCACCCTCGCGGGAATAATTGCCAACGAGATGGGCGTATCAATCCGTATAACCTCAGGTCCTGCTATTGAAAAAGCAGGGGACTTGGCAGCAATTTTGACCAGTCTTTCCGAAGGGGATATTCTGTTCATTGACGAAATTCACAGACTCTCCCGAAGTGTAGAAGAAATTCTCTACCCCGCTATGGAGGACTACTCTTTAGATATTATTCTAGGCAAAGGCCCCGGTGCTCATTCCGTACGCCTTGATTTGCCAAAGTTTACACTTATTGGTGCAACAACAAGAACAGGATTACTCACAGCACCCCTTCGTGACCGTTTTGGTGTAATCTCAAGACTGGAACTATATACCCCCGACGAATTAGCAGAAATTGTAACACGTTCTTCCGATATCTTAGGAACAAAAATAGACCCGTCAGGTGCTATGGAAATTGCGAGACGTTCACGCGGCACACCCCGAATTGCAAACAGAATGTTAAAGCGTGTACGTGACTTTGCAGAAGTAAAAGGTAACGGACAGATTACTGCAGAAATTGCAGACATTGCACTTTCCAGAATGGAAGTGGACAATTTAGGACTTGACAACATCGACAGAAAAATGATGATGTTCATAATCGAAAACTTTAACGGCGGTCCTGTAGGCTTAGATACACTGGCTGCATCAATCGGCGAAGATGCAAACACAATAGAAGATGTGTATGAGCCTTACCTTTTGCAGTTAGGATTCTTGTCAAGAACACCACGAGGCAGAATGGCAACAATGAAAGCCTATGAGCATTTTGGTATAAAATATAACAACTCAAATCAGATTTCAATAGAAGATTAAAAAAGAGAGGCTATGCCTCTCTTTTTTATTGCTCTATTTTCTTTAATGTTCCTTCCATTACCGATATGTAATAATTCCCCTCCTGAGGCTCTTCATCGTCAAATTTCAAAATTTCCTGAGGGCAAAAATGTATCCATACGAAGTTATGGGAAAGTTCTCGAGCAGTAAATGCATCAAAATAGCTCATATTATTATGTCCCTTGCTTGTTAAAATCAGTGCGTAATTCTTGTCCTGTGCGTTTCTTTGCTCTTCTTCCAATGCCTCAAACATTTCTTTCTTAGTCATATAATACTTTTCTTTAACTGTTATGTCATAATTATAATTCAATATCTTTTCTGTCATTCCGATTCTCCTTTGCCGAAATTAAAAAAAGGGTACTCAGCCAAAGCTGTGTACCCTTAAAAACGCCAGCTCTGACTATTTTTTCTTGCTACAGAAATAAACCATATATGCCTTATAGGACCTATATAAATCAGAGTTGCGTTTTTTGACGCACCTGTCCTATTAAGGCAAAAAATAAAAATATGGTTATTTAATTTCTGTAGCAAGATAAATATACCACAATTATCGACAAAAATCAATACAGTTTTCAAAATGTGTCGTTTTGTTTCATAAAGTGTCATTTTGATATGATACATTTTGTTTGGTCACTCCGTGAGGGGCACTTTTGTTACGGCAAAAGTACCCAAAACCAGCGGGGGTTCCGATTCCCCCGCACCCCACAAACGGCAGGAGTTTACCCCAGACCCCGCTGCCTCGCAGTAAGTCTTGCGATGGGTATAATTTTACGACTCTAAAAACTAAAACCCAACACACAAAATCTATACTTTGTACAATACCAATAATATTCGCCGGGGTCCGGGGAGTCCCCGGTCGTCTTAAGGGGGTTTGGGGGGACATTCGAAATCCCCCCATAGTTTTTGCTACTTTTTCTAAAAAAGTAGATGATTAGAAGTATTAATGTATTACAACTATTATTGCTCCAACTCGCTAACTTTCTTACAGTAATATAAGCACCGCGAAAAACGCCGCTATAACAACTGTATAAATCAGCGTGGGTACAATATTGATACGAATTATCCTGCCCTCTCGCCCCGAAATGCCCACTGTTGCACAGGCGGCAACAATGTTGTTGATGCAGATTATATTTCCTACAGCACCGCCCACAATCTGGCTTGCAGTAATTAAAACTTGCGAAAGACCCAAGTTTGCCGCAGTTTCAAATTGCAGATTGGTAAATAAGAGGTTTGAAACCGCATTTGACCCTGAAATAAACGAGCCTAAAATGCCGATAACAGGCGAAATCAGTACAAACAGGAATTTACCCGTTGCCGCAACCTTTTCTGCCATAATAGTCATCATATTGTGAAGTCCTGA
>JAZNWB010000127.1:0-32101 GCA_045593125.1 Congzhengia sp.
GTTTTGAGCACTCATTGCAGAAATAGATGTACTCATGGCAACGCCCGGAAGTATTGCAAAACCGTTGAGTTTACCAACTGCACCTACAGCAGCAGATGCCATAACACCGAATGAGTTAACCAATGTGGTAAGGAATAAAAAAGATAACCCTGATGCTACATTCTGTATAGAAGTAGGAATACCAACTTTTAAAATAAGTTTTAATTGCTTTTTTGAAAATGCTTTAAATGACTCCAGACTAAAGTCAAATATGAAGTCATTTTTTGCAAGATAAACAATACATAAAATCATGCTGATAGCCTGAGATATTATTGTTGCCCATGCAGCACCTGCAGCCCCCATATTGAACTGTGCAACAAAGATAAGGTCAAGTATAACATTTACCACACATGCAATAGCAACAAATACAAGAGGATTTTTGCTATCCCCAAGACCACGCATAAGGGCACTTAATGCATTATAACCAAAAATAAAAATTGTACCCAACATACTGATGATAAAATATCTTTTTGCTTCAAGAAATGACTCTGGCGGAGTGTTGATAGCATGTAAAATCGGTGTTACAAGACTAATCATAACAGTTGTAAGCACAACTGCTGCAACAAGCAACGATATAAGCAGTGTTGCTATAACCTCGTGCATTCCCCGTCTGTTTTCAGCACCCTTGTATTGACCGACAAGAACAGTCGCGCCTACAGAAAGACCAAATACCATGTTAGTAATAATAAATGACACCTGACCGCCAATGTTTACACCCGACATAGCTGCCTCGTTCGCGAAATTGCCTACAATCAACATGTCAACTGTGCTGTACAGGGATTGAATTATATTGGAAATTAAAACGGGAAGTGAAAATAGTATTAGCTGTTTTATAACATTTCCTTCAGATAAATTGTTTTCAAATTTTGCCATTTTGTCACCTTTACTTTCCTATTTAATTAAACCTTACATATTGTAACACCTAATTATCTAAAAATCAATAGTATTTTTCAACAAAAAAACAACTTATTTTAACCATGTGATAAATGTATTTTAAAACAAAAAAACAGAACAAATGTTTGCATTTTTAAAACACCTGTGTTATACTTTAGTTATAGTGAGGTGTTTTACTATGAATTTAGTAAAAAAAGAAAAAGAAGTTTATGACTTTATAAAAAAACAGATAGAGCTTGAAGGATATCCTCCGTCTGTACGTGAGATTTGTACCGCAGTTGGTCTTTCTTCACCTTCGACAGTCCAGAGATATATAAACAGTCTGGAAGAAAAGGGTTATATAGTAAAAGGCGGTTCAAAAAAACGTGCCATTACTTTACCAAAACAGGAAAACGAGGTTGAAGTAATAAGCGTGCCTATAGTTGGCACAGTTGCTGCAGGACAACCTATCTTAGCCGAAGAAAACATTGAAGAATACTTTCCTTTGCCCATAAATTATGCAGGAAAAAAAGATATGTTCATGCTGAAGGTAAAGGGAGAGAGTATGATTAATGCAGGTATTTTGGATGGCGACTATGTGATAGTTGAGAGTACAGAAATTGCCAGAAACGGCGAGATTGTAGTAGCACTTTTAGATGACAGTGCAACTGTGAAAACATATTACAGAGATAAAGAATATATAAGGCTACAACCCGAAAATGATGCCTTAGAGCCTATTATTTCGAAAGATGTAAAAATTCTTGGTAAAGTATCAGGAGTTTTTAGAAAATATTAGAGGTACGATATGAAAGAATTTATAAAATCAGTTATGGAAAAAGAAAAACAGGAAGTAATCAGACTTCGCCGTGAGCTTCACAAACGGGCGGAACTTTCCTGTGAAGAATATAAAACAGCAGAGTTTGTAGAAGAATATCTGCATGGGCTAGGTCTTGCCACAAAGCGTTCATTTGATACAGGAATAGTATCATATCTTGATGCGGGTAAGAAAAAAACAGTTCTCCTGCGTGCAGATATGGATGCTCTCCCTATTAAAGAGAACGGCGACTGTGAGTACAAATCGGAAACCGAAGGTGTTATGCATGCCTGTGGTCACGATGCTCATATGGCGGTGTTGTTGTGTGCCGCAAAAGTTTTTGTGGAAAATTGTGACAAACTCAATGTAAATATACTTTTCGTATTTCAGCCTGCGGAAGAAACGGATGGTGGGGCAGAGCCTATGCTCAGTGAGGGAATCCTCGACGGACTTAATGTTGTTGAGGCAACTGGACTTCACGTTATGAATGACGTGCCCGTTGGTAAAATTATGATAAAAGCAGGGGCGTTAATGGCTGCTCCTGATGATTTTGTGATTAAAATTATCGGCCGCGGCGGTCACGGCTCGGCTCCCGAAAAATGCGTTGACCCTATTCCGGCAGCAGGAAAAATGATAGCGGGGCTAAACGCAATCACCAATGAAACAATCGTCGAGGGCGAGCGCCAGGTTGTTCAGGTGTGTATGTTCCATACGGGCACATCATACAATATTATTCCCGATACTGTGGAAATACACGGCACGGCAAGAAGCTTTGATGAGACGGTAAGAAACAAAATCCCCGAACTTATGGAAGAAATCATAAAGAAAACCTGCGAGGGCACGGAGCTTAAATATGAGTTTAAGTTTAATTTTCAGTATCCTCCCGTGGTAAATAGTGCAGATGTTGCTGCTAAAATGCAAAAAGCGGTAGAAGAATACATGGGAGATATAGTGATAAACTGGACAGAGCCCATTATGGCAGGAGACGACTTTTCCTATTTTGCAAAGGCTGTACCTGCAAACTATTTCTACCTCGGTACGGGAAATGAGAAAAAAGGTATCACTATGCCCCTGCACAACACCTACTTTGACATTGATGAAGACGGACTTATTGTTGGCGTAGGCACTTATATTTCCTACATTTTCGGAGCTTTTTAAAAAAATAAAAATTTCTCTTGACAAGGGCTAAAAATTATAGTATAATAGCTCTTGTCGCTGAGAGACAAGATAGCGTGGGCGCATAGCTCAGCTGGGAGAGCATCTGCCTTACAAGCAGAGGGTCACAGGTTCGAGCCCTGTTGTGCCCACCACATTATCTTTTATGGCTCGGTAGTTCAGTTGGTTAGAATGCCAGCCTGTCACGCTGGAGGTCGTGGGTTCGAGCCCCATCCGAGTCGCCATACGCCTCTGTAGCTCAGTCGGTAGAGCAGGGGACTGAAAAACCCCGTGTCGGTGGTTCGATTCCGCCCGGAGGCACCAATGGTGTACCATTGACATTTAAAGTGAATATATGCGGGAGTGGCTCAGTGGTAGAGCGTCACCTTGCCAAGGTGAACGTCGCGAGTTCGAATCTCGTCTTCCGCTCCATAGTCGGAACAAGTTGTACTTGTTCCGATTTTTTTTGTTGCGTTTTAAAATTATCTATGTTATACTTGTACTAACATACGATTATTACATACAAGGAGTGACAATATGAGAAAAAAACTTCAGGACAAAATGTTTGAAATAAGCTATATTATTGAATTGTTTATATCATTGATAGTAGGTGTTGCAGTTATTATACTTGCTGCACGTATGGTAATAGATATGGCAACAACCCATATTTATTCTCAGGGCATAAGTTCATTGGTGATTATACTTGACAATGCAATAACATTGGCAATCGGTGCCGAACTTATCAAGATGCTTTGCAAGCATACACCTGAAACTATTATTGAAGTTTTAGCTTTCGCTCTTGCACGTCAGCTTATTGTAGGACATGTTGCATCTTGGGAAAGTTTAATTACGGTTATTGCAATTGCAGTACTGTTTGCGGTAAGAAGATTTTTACTAAAACGCCATGATATGGTCGAAACTCCTGACGGACTTATTGAGGCAGGGGAAGTTGAAAAGGTCGATAATGAATGATTTAAAATTGTTTTAAGTAAAAGATTATCACTGCAGAGTTTCAAATCTGCGGTGATTTTTTTATGTATCTCTTTGAACATTTTATATTAATTGTTTATTGCGTTTTTTACAAAAGAAATGCAATAAAATAGAATTTATTTTGTAATATTGACAAAAACTGCTTGACTTTAAAAAATCACTGTGCTATACTTTTGATGTATGGTATAAGTATAGGTATATCTATGTCTATTTTTGGGGGAGACTATGAAATTAAAAGACGGATTTATGCTTAAGAAAATATTAGATGATTATATAGTAGTCCCGACAGGCGACAATATTGTAGACTTTGCAGTTGCGGTTTCTCTAAATGAAAGTGGTGCTTTTTTATGGAACCAACTGTCTGAGGAGAAAACAATTTTTGAGCTGGCTGATGCTTTGGCGTCTGAATATGATGTTTCCAGCGAAGAAGTAATTGGAGATGTCGCAGAGTTTGCTGAGTTGTTAAAAACTCACGATTTTTTGGCTCAGTAGCGTTTTGAAAGGCGGGTTAGTGTTGAAAAAAGGGAAAACCCTGACAATGAAATGGATTTTTGAACATATCCGCACTTTTATACCTCTTATCCTGGTGCTTGTACTTATTGTAACGGCAATCTCATATATCGGTGTACAGTTCTCGCTGGTATCAAAAAAACTTATAGACATTGCAACCAATCAGTCCAATGGAAGCCTGAAAGCATCAATAATTGAGCTTATAGCTTATTTGATAATTCAACTTGTGTTACAAATTGTATACGTAAGAATACATATTATGGTAAGTGGAAAGCTATCCATGGCGTTAAGGTCGGAGCTTTTTTATAAATTGCTCTCAAAGGATTATGGTCAGGTTTCGAAGATTCATTCGGGTGAAATTTTGAACCGACTTGTAAGTGATGTTTCGCTTTTAGCAGAAAAAACAACAGAAATTATCCCAAACGTGGTGGCTTTGGTTTCCACAGTGTTGTTCAGTTTTGTTGCTTTATACAGACTAGATAGCAAGTTCGCATTGTTCTGTTTGGTTTTTGGACCCATAGTTCTTATTGCAGCTTACATATATAAGAAAAAAATTAAAACACTACATCTGCAATGTCGTGAAAGTGACGGTAGGGTTCGTTCGCACTTGCAGGAAACTATTCAGAATTTTATCGTTGTGAAGGCATTTGCTAAAGAAAGCCTGATGCGGAAAAATTCACTGAAACTCCAGCTTGAAAATTACCGGTTAAACGTAAAGCGTTCAACCATAGGTATTATTTCAAATATATTGTTCTTTCTGGCAATGACAGTAGGGTATTATGCAGCACTAGCTTGGGGCGTATATCGCCTTAGCATCGGAGATGCAACCTTTACTTTTGGTACATTGACTGCGATTTTAGCCCTTGTTGGACAAATTCAGTCGCCTTTCCGTGAGATAGCGTCAGTATTGCCGCAAGTTTATATGGTGCTGGCTTCAACGGAAAGATTGATTGAACTGGATAATCTCTCTGATGATAAACATGATACACAATTCACAACAGAGGATATAGAGTCATTTGAAAAGCTTGAATTTGAAAATGTAGATTTTTCATACGGTGAAGTTTCTGTTTTAAAAGATGTGTGTTTTACTGTTAACAAGGGAGAATTTGTTGCCCTTTGTGGAATATCCGGTGCAGGAAAGAGTACGCTGTCAAAGATTATTCTCTCCGTTATAAAGCCTGATAATGGAAGGGCGTATGTTAAGAGCAGGGATTGTGAAGTTGACTTTTCTTCATCAACCAGAAAGCTTTTTTCTTACGTTCCTCAGGGAAATATGATTTTGTCAGGAACAATCATGGACAATATTACATTTTGTGATGAAATTCCTGATATGGATAAGGTAATTCGTGCAGCAACAGCTGCTCAGATTATAGATGATATTAATAAAATGCCTGATGGGTTTAATACTGTTTTGGGCGAAAAAGGTCACGGTCTGTCAGAAGGACAGGTGCAACGTCTGGCAATTGCCAGAGCACTGTACCATGATGCTCCCATACTGTTGCTTGACGAAGCTACATCCTCTTTAGATATTGCAACAGAGGGAAAGCTACTCAATGCTATTAAATCAATGACAGACAAAACTTGCATTATTATTTCACATAGAAAAGAAGTAATGGAGGCTTGTGACAAAACTTACATATTGCAGAATGGCTCACTTGACGAGCTTCAATAAATATCCCCCCGGATTTTTATTAATCCAATCCACGATTAAAGGAGGAAAAAAAATGGCAAAAAATGGGGTATTCAAAAAGATTACCGCTTTAGCTATGGCTATCGCTTTAGTTGTATGTTTTGCTGTTAGTGCTTCTGCTACTGTTAATGTTAACGTTGCTACAACAACAGAATATAAAGGAAATGATATCGAAGTTGTTGCAACCGTTACAGGTATCAGCAAAGACACAAACGTAACATACTATGCTACAAGGCAGGTTGAAGGCAATACAGTTGATGTTCACATCGACCAGCAAAAAGCAGGCGATAATGGTGCGGTATTCAGATTTAATGTTGACAGTGCAGCAGAACTTAACAGTGCTGTTGTTATCGGCTACACAGGTGCAAGTGAAGCAGAAACAGGCGAGACAATACCAGGCTACACAGTAACATATCCTGATGGTTCAACAGAAGTTATTCCTACAAAGACAACAAGCCTTTCATTTGAATGGTCACCTGATACAGATATGGATTACAATAGTGTATCTACAACAGGTGCTGTAACAGACGTTGTAGCAAACTATAATGGCACAAATGTTAACATAACGTTTAATGCAACAGGCGATTTCGCTATCACAGTTAACCAGAAGCCGGCTGTTGTAGATTCTGCAGCTGGAGCTTACGCAATTGACGCAGCGGCACTCATTTCAAAAGGCACAGCTGATAAAGTTGTAACAGGTGGTAGAGAAGACGAAAAAGGTAACGTTGTTAATGGTGAAGCTGAAGATGATGCAACTGTTAACGCTGAGATTGGTGCAAGAAAAATTACCGTAATCGGTAGAGTAACAGATGCTACAGAATATGGTATCATCGTTTCTAAGGAAACTATTGTTGGTGGCGATGTAAGTGCAGCTGCATTTGAAGCAAATTACCGTGCTAACGCTTATGCTGGTGCAACAAAAGCTAACAACACAGGTTTATTCGCAGTTCAGCTTATCGACACATCTGATGCTAGTGCTGAACAGACAGACGAAAATCGTGTATTTATCGAAGCAAACGCAACATACCACACAGCTGTATACGCTAAAGATTCCAATGGTGCATTCACAATCACTGTTGGTAAAGATGTAGTTGTAGACTAATATAGGGAGGTAGAGATATAATGAAAAAATATGTAAAACCGAGCATTAATGTAATTGAATTACAGCTCAAAGAAAATATCGCTGCTGTACCTACAACAGTTTACAAGGGCTCTTCAAGAGATAGTGCGATCACACAGCAAAAAGCTGTTAATATGGCACTTACTGTAGAAGGTTCTGGCCTTGCTAAAAACAGCGATTATTACATTAGCTAATAGTAAACTATGATTTATCGTATTGCAAACATTTTAATTGAAATTAAAGAGTTTGAAAACGAGTATTTAGAGCATAGATTAAGTGCGTATCTGGACCCAGGTACGCACCCTATGCCTGATATTACGTTTTCTTTTAATGAGAACTATTCTATTACAGTACCTGATGGTAAAGACTACAAAAGACTTGATGCATGGTACTGGATAGATCGTAATGACGAGGGATACTCTGCCATAAAGCAGGGTTCTGTGACACATGTTAACCTTAATCGTATAGATTTTGACAAATCCTGCAAAAATGTATCAATAGAATATGTTGATATAAAAGACTATTATAAAGAACTTACGACAGATCGCGTGCTGCATATGATTTTAGGAGAGGCATTTGCATTTTGCCAGACAATGTACGGTCAGACCGTGCTTCATTCTGCAGCAGCTTCATATAAAGGACAGGCGATTTTATTTTCAGCGCCTTCTGAGACAGGAAAATCGACACACACATCTTTATGGAAAAAATTCTATCCTGACGATGTTGTGCTGTTTAATGATGACACACCTGTTATTTTAGAACAAAACGATAAGCTTTATGCTTGCGGAACACCATGGAGTGGGAAAACAGAGATTAACGAAAACAAATACTTTCCATTAGCAGCTATAGTGTTTTTAAAGCAGGGTAAAGAAAATTCAATACGCCCGCTTTCGACAATCGAGTCAGTTGTAAAACTTCTCAACGAGACTAAAAAGCCGGTGTTTGAGCATTTAATGGATAAACATATGGAAATCATCACGAATATTATCAAAAAAACGCCTATTTATGAGCTTACATGCAACATATCAAAAGAGGCGGTTGATTTGGTAAAATCGACGGTATTTCCTGAGGATTAACAGTTGTGCCTAGCATGACAGATTGGAGAAACAAATGAAAAGAGTAATAACATTAATACTTAGCTTATGTTTAATTATGTCAATGTGTGTTTGCGTAAACGCAGTTGCATTTTCTGATTTGGCAGATAACCATTGGGCATATAAAAACATCATGTCTTTGGTAAATGAGGGCACTATTAATGGTTACGAGGATGGTACATTCAAGCCTTCAAAAACCGTTACACGTGCCGAATTTGCAAAAATGATAGGTAAGTGGGACCAAAAGTACAATGGTACATATTCTGACATTTCAGAGAAACATTGGGCTTATGATTATATTATGTGGTCAGGTCTTGAGTCTTCAGGTTCTATGATATACCCTGATATGGAAATTAAAAGAGGAGATGTTATAAATCTTATTTGGAAGAGAAATGGTTCTCCAAAACATGATGCAGCTCCCTCTGCAATCACTGAGCAAGGTACAAATCCTGACGCTGCTTCATGGGCGTATACGATAGGTCTTATGAAGGGCGACGATGGTTTAAATTTACGTCTTGATGGTTCTTTAACCAGAGCGGAGGCGGCTACACTGATTATACGTTCACGCGAAATGGTTGCGGCGAATGCTACGAATAATTTTATTGATGTAGTAGATGAAGAGTTGTTAAAAAAGACATATAACACTTTAAATCTTCTAGGTGATGAATACAATGCAAATCACGTTCTTACGAATGCTGAGCTTGCAAGAATGGCTTTGGTTTTTGGTGCTGATGCTGATGCAGTTCGCATAAACAGTAATGACCAGACAACAAAAGATAACAAGCCTGTTGAGCATTTTGAACATGCTTATACAAAAGAGTTTTTTGTATTGTGTCAAAAGGTCTGGGGAGAGGAATTTTATACTCTTAAAAATGCAGATGCACAGGCAACCGTGCAGGATGCAATCGGCGCTATTATGTATGGTTTCGTTAGAAGAGGTACTGTTCCATCTGACTTAGGAAAGAGAAATGATTACTATTCTGATTGTAAGAATTTGAGCAACGCAGCTTATGAAAATATGTTTTTAACTTACGCTAAAACGCATGGTATCAAGTTATATGCAGGTAATAAATTGGGTGCTGAAGAACCTGTTACGGTCAAAAAATATGCAGCATTAATGCTTCAATTTAATGATGTGCTCGGTTTGGCAGTAGGTTATAATAACGGAAATAAAATTAATGTTAAAATGAGTTCTTATCTTGCAGAATATCCGACAAATTATAATGAATTTTACAAAATTATCTCCGGTGTTCCAGTTGGAGTTTATAATTTAAAAAATGCAGGTATTATAGCTAAAAATTCTTATAATGCAGCTAATCAGTGTGCGTTTGTGTATTGTGCATTTTTGGACGAAGTGGCAAGATATGTAGAGAATAACTCGAAATATTTAATAGAATATACTTTCTATCCTGCACTCTCATATCGCCAAAACAAAAAAGAAGTGTTTACTGCAAGAATTTCAGTAACTAATAAGGGCGAAGATGGTGCGATTTCAGTCGATGGACTTTTTGGTAATATGCTAAAAACACAGACAGGAATGACAGTAAAGCACGGCACAGATTTATATGTTGTATTTGAGACTTATGAGCCTTTGATGGGAGTTCACCTGCCCAGAACAAGTGCATATATAAAAGCAGTATTTACAAAATAAAACGTTATTTATACTATAACTCATTTAAGGAGAAGTACCAGTGGATAAGCAAATTAATTTAATGGATTTATTAAGATTATATATGAGACGTTGGTGGTGTCTTGTTATTGCAATGGTGATCGGCGGCTTGCTGTCAGGTTTGTTCACAACTTTTTTTATAACACCAATGTACGTTTCAGGTGGTTCTTTATATGCTGAGAATACAACTGATATAGTTACAACGACTACTGACATTAATTTAAGTGAGGTTATGGTTAGACAGGAGCTTGTAAAAACTTATGCCGAAGTTTTGACAAGTAACGTTTTTATGAAGAAGGTAGCTACAGCCAGTGGCTTGGGCTATAACCATGAACAGATCTTAAAAATGGTAAGCATGACAGACAAGAGTAATACGGAAATTCTTGTAATAACAGTTACTTCTGCAAATCCTCAACATGCTTATATTATAGCTCAGACTATTATTAATTTGGCATCTGAGCAGATTATGGCGATTGTTGAAGGCGGTAATGTAAAGATTCTTGATGAACCCGAGTATCCTCAGTTTCCTTCATCACCTAATCTTGTGAGAAATGTTGAAATTGGTATATTCGCGGGCTTGCTGATTAGTTTGGTTCTGGTGTTTGCAATTGAGATGCTTGACAACAAGGTTAAGGATGCAGAAGCTATCGCAGAATCGTTTAAATACCCTATTTTAGGCGAAGTCCCTTATTTCACGACAAATACCAAGGAAAAAGTGCAAAAGAAAAAGAAAACTAAAAGCAAGTAAGATAAATAGTAATTAATTAATTTAACCATATAAAATAGAGGGATATAAATGTTTTTTAAAAATTTATTAGCAACAGACGATCCAAAACAAATAAAAGATGTGACCCGTATATCAGAGAGCTTTAAAAATATCAGGGCAAATATGATGTTTGCTTTGGCGGGCACTAAAAATGATAAAGCAAAAATGATACTTTTTACCAGTGCAGAACAAGGTGACGGCAAGAGTACAAGTTGTATAAATGTCGCTGCGGCATATGCTGATTCGAATGCAAGAGTTTTAGTAGTTGATGCTGACCTCAGACGTCCTAAAATTGCACGGTATACAAATAGCGACAGAAAGACAACAGGCCTGTCTGATTATCTCGGTGGTTTTTGTACGTTAGAAGAGGCAATTTCAAGACCTGAAGGTTGTAACTTTGATTGCTTGTTTTCAGGAAGAGTTCCTCCTAACCCATCAGAGCTTTTGATGATAGACGAGGTGGAGCGTATGTTTGAGACGCTTTCGGAAAAATACGACTATATTTTCGTTGATACACCACCTGTAGGAATTGTTTCGGAAACAATATATCTTACACAGTTTATGTCTGGGGTTGTGGTTGTAATTAAGAAAGACAGTTCCCACTTTAAGGCTGTAAAAGAGTCCATTTCACTTCTAGAGTTTGCTAAGGCAAATATTTTAGGATTTGTTGTTAATGATGCATTTGATGCAAAAGCAAAGAAATATTACTACAAGAGAAGAAGATATTATTATTACGAATAATTTATAAGCCACGCTTTTGCGTGGCTTATTACATTCAGGAGGAAAAATGATAAAGAAAATTTTACTTTGGTGTGCTGTAATATTTATATCTTTGCAGATATTTGGGTTTTCATCAAAAACAGCAGAAGAATCTTCGGGTACCAGCGAGAAAATAGCAAGGCAGGTAATAGAGGTAATTAACAATGTAAAGAAAATTGATGATTTGAAAAAGGAAGAGATATTTCATACGGTGCATTTTTTGATACGTAAAGGTGCCCATTTTGCTGAATTTGCTTTACTTACGTTATTTGTGTTCTTTTTGGTACAGAGCTACGGTTTAAAGAAGATTAACTGTGCCGCAATAAGTTTGGTATATTGCCTTATATTTGCATCGACTGATGAAATACATCAATTATATGTATACGGAAGAAGCGGACAAGTGCGAGATGTGCTTATTGATTTTTGCGGCGGTATTTTTAGTAATGTATGTATTTTTATGGGATTTAGGATAAAAAGTTGGCTATTCGACAAAAAATAAAAAAAATCACTTTTAACAATTTGTTCATACCAACGTAAAAAATATAGTTTATTATAATAGTGTAAACAAAATAGTATTCGGAGGTAAAGCTATGGAAGAATTTAAAAATAACTTTAACGAAGAAAATGAAACGTATGAAGATGTTGAAAAAAATCAATTAACGGAAAATGGAGACTACACATGGAATGATGACGAATATAAGGCGGCGATGAGTGGGACAATATCCGAAAAAAATGCTCTGTCCGTTTACAGACCAAGGGTTAAGAAAAACAGATTTAAAAACCCTGTCTTTGCAGCAGTTGTAAGCTCGATTGTTACTACTGCTATTTGTTTTGGAATGTTTGCGGCAATTTCATCTGGTATTGCAGCCTCCAAGAATCAGAATCCCTCTGCATCTCTTTCAATAATTACAGGAAACGACAGTGAAATCAAAACCGTTGCAAACAAAAAAACAGGTGAAGCTATGTCTGTTTCGGATGTATACGACACAGTTTCTCCGTCTGTTGTAAGCATTATCTGTACATCAAAAGGGAAAGGACTTGGCGGCAAAACGGCTACAAGTAGCGGTTCTGGTGTTATTTTAACGAAAGACGGATACATTGTTACAAACAATCATGTTATTGATAGTGCGGCTATAATTACAGTAAAAACAATTGCAGGTCAAAGTCTTGATGCACAAATAGTCGGTGCTGATGCCCGAACTGACCTGGCGGTTTTAAAGGTTGAGTGCGACAAGGAACTACCTTATGCTGATTTAGGAGATTCTGCGGCATTAAGAGTGGGTGATATGGCACTTGCAATTGGCAATCCGTTGCAGGAAGAATTAGTAAGCACACTTACCGTTGGTTATATAAGTGCAATCAACAGAACGATGATTATTGATGAAAGACAAATGACGATGTTGCAGACTGATGCGGCAATTAACCCTGGTAATTCAGGCGGTGCACTTATCAATATTTATGGTCAGGTAATTGGCATTACAACTGCAAAATCAACTGGATATGATATTGAAGGTCTCGGCTTTGCAATTCCTGTAAACGAGGCAATTCCTGTTATCGAATCAATTATAGAACACGGATATGTTACAGGACGACCTTTGGTTGGCATTACAGGCATTGATGTAACAGAAAGCATTGCAGTAGCAAATGATTTACCAATAGGCGTATACGTGGATTCGGTTATTACCGGAGGTGCGGCATACGAAGGTGGTATTAAACCGGGGGATGTAATCGTAAAGTTTGATGGTAAGAAGATAGAAAATGTGGACCAGATAAACGCAATACGTGACGAGCACAAAGTTAGTGACCGTATAGAGGTAATTGTATCAAGAAATGGAAAACATGTGAAATGTACAATTGTACTTCAAGAGGAAAAACCTTCTACAGATGTCCAAACAGAACCCCAACAGGCAGAACCCGATGCATCTCAGGGCAATTCACAGCAGTATAGTTTCCCGTCGGATTTTTTCTCGTTTTTTGGTTGGTAAGTAATTTGCAATATTAAATTATTATACAAAATAGGTGGCGATACAGTGTATTTGCTGCCTTTTTTTATGGTTTAATATTCTTGACATCAGGGTGGGTTTGGAGTATAATTGATTTGTACGGAATTTTGATTTTGATAAATTTCAGCGAGGAATGATTATGAATATTTTTAATATAAAAAAACAGCAGGATAATGAAGGTTTAAATATTATCATTGTTGGTTGTGGTAAAGTTGGCTCGACTCTTGTTTCCCGTCTTTGCGAGGAAGGCCATGACATTACGGTAATTGACAAAAATAAAGATGTTGTAAATGATATTTGTGAAACATATGATGTGCTTGGCATTGTAGGTAATGGTTCCAGCTATAAAGTACAAATGGATGCTGGTATCGAAAATGCTAATCTTATTATTGCAGTTACTGATTCAGATGAATTAAACATTCTTTGCTGCACAATGGCAAAAAAAGTTGGTAAATGCTCAACGATTGCCCGCGTGAGAAATCCTGACTATAGTGAAGAACTTCACTATTTGCGTGAAAAACTTGAACTTTCTATTATATTAAACCCTGAACTTGAAACAGCAAATGAAATAGCAAGGTTATTAAAGTTCCCTTCAGCACTTTCAATCAATGCATTTGCAAGAGGTCAGGTTGAAATGATAACCTTCAAAATTCCTGAAAATAACATGATTTGCGGTATGCATTTGTATGAATTACAGCAGGAATTTCCTTTTCAGGTGCTTATTTGTGCAGTTGAACGTGATGGTGAGTTGACAATACCTAATGGTTCTTTTGTTTTAGAGGCAGGAGATGTTATTTCTTATGTATCAACTGTAAAAAATGCACACAGTTTTTTTAAAAAAATAGGATTAAAAACACATAGAGTGTCAAATTCTTTTATTGTCGGTGGTGGCAGAACCTCATATTATCTTGCTAAGCAGCTTATTGATATGGGTATTGATGTAAAGATAATTGAACGTGACATTGCAAGATGTGAGGAACTCAGTTTGCTTTTAGACAAAGCAATGATAATATGCGGTGACGGCAGTGATGAAAAGTTGTTGGCACGTGAAGGATTTTTTGAAGCAGAATCATTTATACCTTTGACGGGTATGGACGAAGAAAATATTCTTCTTACGCTTCATGCAAAAAGGAGTCCTAACACTAAGGTGATTACTAAAGTAAATCGAATCACATTTAATAATGTCATAGACAGTTTAGAACTTGGAAGCGTTGTATATCCAAAATATATAACAGCAGAGGCGATAATTGCATATGTAAGGGCAAAGAAAAATTCGATTGGCAGTAACGTAGAAACTTTGTATCATATTTTTGCTGATCGTGCAGAGGCGATAGAGTTTAAAATCCAAAGTGGTTCACCTGTTGTTGGTATTCCTCTTAAGGAGTTAAGATTAAAGAAAAATCTACTCATTGCCTGTATTACACGCAGTGGCAGAGTGATTATCCCTGGTGGTAATGATTCCATTGCAGTTGGAGACAGAGTAGTGGTTGTTACTATGGAAAGCGGATTTAAAGATGTTGCTGATATACTTATTGAGGACTAACAGTTATGAATAGAAAGGCTATTGCTTATATTTTAGGTTGGGTGTTAAATATTGAGGGTACATTTATGATTTTGCCCTTTCTGACATCCTTAATTTACAGGGAAACTCATGGATGGGCGTTCCTAATTATTGCGGTTACATGTTTTGTTGTGGGTGTACTTTTATCATTAAAAAAACCCAAAAATATGGTTATATATGAAAAAGAAGGATTCGTAATAGTTGCATTTTCATGGATATTGTTTAGCTTTTTTGGATGTTTGCCTTTTATAATAAATGGTGATATTCCAAATTTTACAGATGCACTCTTTGAAACAGTATCAGGTTTTACCACTACAGGTGCAAGTATTCTGACGGATGTGGAAGCTTTATCTCATGCGAGTCTTTTATGGCGAAGCATAGCAAACTGGATAGGCGGTATGGGAGTTCTTGTATTTTTGCTTGCGGTAACTCCCCTAAAGGGTGGTGGCTCACAGATTCATATAATGAGAGCAGAAAGCCCTGGTCCTATTGTTGACAGACTTGTGCCGAAAATAAGGAACACGGCGTCTATACTCTATGTTATGTATATTGTATTGACAATAGTTGAGTTTATATTTCTTGTGGTAGAAATGCCGGCCTTTGATGCGATTTGTGCATCACTGAGCACAGCAGGTACAGGCGGTTTTGGCATAAAGAATGACAGCTTTATGGGTTATTCACCGTATTGCCAGTGGGTTGTTGCTATTTTTATGATGTTGTTCGGCATAAACTTCGGTGCATATTTCCTACTCACAATCAGACGTTTTAAACAGGCGTTTAAATATGAAGAGGCAAGATGTTATATTTTTATAATAGTAATAGCATGTGCCATTATCACAGTAGGTCTTCTTCCAAGAGGAATGGGATTTGAACCTACAATAAGACATGCCTTTTTTCAAGTCTCATCGATAATAACGACGACTGGATTTGCTACCGCAGACTTTAATATGTGGCCACAGGCAGCAAAAGTTATATTGGTGCTTTTGATGTTTATTGGTGCCTGTGCAGGAAGTACAGGCGGTGGAATTAAAGTTTCGCGTATTATGATTTTAGCAAAAACTGTTAAGAAAGAAATAATGATATATATTCATCCCAATAGTGTAAAAAAGATAAAGATGGAGGGGAAAATGGTGAACCATGAAACTCTCCGTGCAACTAATGTGTTCTTTATAACATATATGGCGATTTTTATAGTATCAGTATTTCTGTTGTCTTTTGAAAGTCATACTCTGGAAACCAGCTTTACTGCGGTTGTAGCTACTCTTAATAATATTGGTCCTGGGTTATCTGAAGTAGGTCCTGTAGGAAATTATTCAGGCTTTACATCGTTGTCAAAATATGTTATGATGTTTGATATGTTGGCTGGAAGATTGGAACTCTATCCTATACTTATGATTTTCCACTTTGGAATGTGGAAATCAGCGGTTATTCCGCCTATAAAGAGAAGATTGCTCCTGAAAAAACACTAGTTAACAAGTCGGTACTGCCGATTATAAATATAATTTTTAAGAAAGAAGTGTATAGTATTATGACAAAAGTATTCACAATCGATGAGGTTAAAAGCCTTATCACCATGAAAGACATCGTGGACTCTGTTGATAAAACTTTCTGTGGTCTTGCTGACGGCACAGTTATCAACCCCACAAAGCTGACGCTTGATTTGGGTGAATCAGCTCCTTATCCTCCATATGAAGGATTTTTTAATGCGATGCCCGCTTATATTGGCTATCAGGATTATGCCGGTATTAAATGGGTTGGTGGTATTTTAGGTGAAAGAAAGAAAGCTGGTCTTCCTTTTATCTGCGGTATGATTTTGCTTGCAGACCCAAGACTAGGTAAGTTTTTGGCAGTAATGGACGGTGCTTACATAACCAATATGCGTACAGGAGCACAGACTGCTGTAGCATTAAAGCACATTTTTAAGAACAATAAATCAATAAAGATCGGTCTTTACGGTGCAGGTATGCAGGGACACACACAGACAATGGCTATTGCAGAAGTGTTTGATATTGAAAAGGTTTACGTTTACGATGTATACGCTCCATCAGCAGAGAGATATAAGGAAAACATGAAGGATACAGTTAAGGGTGATATCATCATCTGCGATGATCCTAAGGCTGTATGCGAAGATGTTGATGCCGTTATAACAGTTACACAGGCAAAAGACAGCTTTGTAAAAGATAGCTGGATTAAACCCGGTACAGTGGTATTCCCTATGGGTTCGTATCAGGAAATTGAGGATGATCTTATTTTAAATTCTGACATGATTGTTGTTGACCATGTAGGTCAGGCTTTACATCGTGGTTGCTTAAAGCACTTAAACCATGAAGGAAAAATTACAGAAGAGCACATTACAACAACCATTGGTGAATTAGCTCTGGGCACAGATGATATCGGTGATATCTCTGACAAGCGTGTTATATGTATCCCCATCGGTACAGGTGCTATGGACGTTGCTATTGCAGGTATCGTTTATAACCGTGCTATGGAAAAAGGTGGAATTGGTACAGATTTTGATATAACTGGCGAATAATATACTGATATAACAGAATACGACATATGAAAATATATGCACCCCAAAATTTCGATTTTGGGGTGCATAACAAATATAACTTTTTTTCAGGTGAAAAATATATAATGTTAAGTTTGACAATTTTTAGAACGAAATGAGGAAAGTTGATGAAAACATTCAAACCGATGCTTTTTACCGATTTGAAGAATTATAATGGTTCGCAGTTTGCTAAAGACATAATAGCCGGTATTATCGTTGCAATTATTGCACTTCCTTTATCCATAGCTTTAGCTATTGCATCCGGTGTTGGACCTGAGGCGGGTATATATACTGCAATTTTAGCGGGCTTTGTCACTGGTTTTTTTGGTGGCTCAAGTGTCCAGATTTCAGGACCCACAGCTGCTTTTGCTACAATAGTAGCAGGAATAGTTGCAAAAAGTGGTACTGAAGGCCTTGCGATAGCTACAGTTTTGGCAGGTTTATTTTTGATATTAATGGGTGTATTTAAGGTAGGTAACCTTATAAAATACATCCCTTATACTATAACTACCGGGTTTACCGCGGGTATTGCAGTAACTTTGGTAATTGGTCAATTAAAAGATTTTTTTGGCGTCTCATATGCAGATAAACCAATCGAAACGTTAGAAAAATTAAAGGTTTTTATTGAATATGCCGGAACTATAAATTATGAAGCTGTAATAGTTGGTGTTGTATGCCTTGCGATACTTTTTATATGGCCTAAGATTTTTGATAAAGTCCCTGCGTCACTCCTTGCAGTAGCAGCAGGCATTATTATGGTAAAGGGCCTTGGTATGAATGTTAATACAATTGGCGACCTTTTTTCGGTAAAAAGTGGGCTTCCATCATTCGTTATGCCAAAAATAGATTTTGCCTCAATTGGCTCTATCATTCCTGATGCTTTTACAATTGCACTTTTAGCAGGTATTGAATCGCTGCTGTCCTGTGTTGTGGCAGATGGCATGGTAAACAAAAAACATCGTTCAAACACAGAACTTATAGGTCAGGGGCTTGGTAATATTTCGTCAGCATTGTTTGGTGGAATACCGGCAACCGGAGCTATTGCAAGAACGGCAGCAAATGTTAAAAATGGCGGCAGAACACCTGTATCTGCAATGGTTCATGCTCTTGTGCTCTTGCTTGTAGTTGTTGTTTTAATGCCTTATGCATCATGGATTCCAATGCCTGCAATTGCGGCTATTTTAATTAATGTTGCCTTTAACATGTGCCAGTACAAACAAGTTATACATATTGTTAAAACATCACCCAGAAGTGATATTTTGGTGCTTTTTACTACATTTGCACTAACTGTGATCTTCGACCTGGTGGTAGCTATTGAATTTGGACTTGTTGCTGCTTGTGTTCTGTTTATGAGAAGAATGAGTGACGAAACAACTGTTGAAAGTTGGAAATATACAGAAGATGAAAATGAGGACAGCGAAAATCTTGCAATGCGTCAGGTGGCAAAACATATCAGTGTGTACGAATTGAATGGTCCTTTGTTCTTTGCTGTTGTAGGTGAAATTGCAAAGATTAAGCCTAAGGAAGAAACAAAGTGTATTATTTTGCGTATGAGAGCGGTTATTTCAGTGGACACAGATGCACTTCATTCACTCGAAGCTTTTGTTAAAAAATGTCATAAAAAAGGGATTAAGGTTATATTCTCACATGTAAATGCACAACCCATGAAGGCGATGCATAAATCGGGAATGTATGAACTCTTAGGTGAGGAAAACTTCTGTAAAAATATTGATGCAGCATTAAAAAAGGCTGAAAGTTATAAATAATAAATAAAAAAGCAGAGCATTTTGCTCTGCTTTTTTATTTTGCTAAAAGTATCAGATGTTGTAATAATTAAGATAATGTTTCAACGATGTTAAAATTATTTTGCTTATGTTGACAAAAATAACTGAATAAGATACACTAACATTGGAAAAGTTTGAGATAAAATATAGAGTATAATTGTACTGCAGCGACAAGTAAAAACTGTATAAATTAGCCTTTACTTGAATAAGTTTTAAAAAAGACTTATATGGAGTGGGATTTATATGTTATTTGTTTTAAAAAAGAACAGATTGTTTTTTGGATTTTTAATATTGTCGTTAGTGGTATTTGCCTGTGGAGTATTAAAATCTGCAGTATTTTCCGATCAGGAAACCTTTTTACCTTCAGAGGGAAGGACAATTATAATTGACGCTGGGCACGGAGCACCTGATGGCGGTGCGGTAGGGCAGTCAGGAGTTCTGGAAAAAGACTTAAATCTTGCTGTAGCTAAAGCCCTGCAGAAATTTCTGGAGTCAGGCGGTACACAGGTTATTCTTACTCGGTCTGACGATAATGGTATTTATGATGTTTCGGGAAGTATAAAAAGTAAAAAAGTTTCAGATATTAAAAACCGTGAAAAGCTTATGCAGGAAAGCAAAGCAGATGCATTCATAAGCATTCATATGAATAAATTTCCGCAAAAGCAGTACAGCGGTCCGCAGGTGTTTTATTCCGTAAACGATGAGGACAGTAAAAAGCTTGCTGAATGTGTACAGCACAATATGATATCGGCACTTTCTCCTGTATCCGAAAGGGAGATAAAGGAGGCGTATGACAGCATATATTTATTAAAAAATGCTACTATACCTGCCGTTTTGATTGAGTGCGGATTTTTATCAAATGCTAATGAGGAGAAAAAGCTCTTGGATGAAAATTACCAAAAACAGATAGCGTGGTCTATCTATTGCGGTATCATAAAATACTTTGACGATAAATAAAAAAAGGAGTGTTTACTTTGAAAAACTGGAAAATACGGCATCTTGATTTTATCCCCGTTTTAATTATCGCCTTTTTCCTTTGTAAACTTATTTTTACGACGGATATTTCAATTTCGGGGATTTTTGACACAATATATTCTTGTGTTGCATATTTTGTGTACGGTCTTATTATTGCATACTTTTTAAATCCACTCCTTTCTGTTGCAGAAAGACGTATTATAAAAAGAAATGACTCAGTGAAAGCACAAAGGGTAAAACGCGGTGTTGCAATAGCGGTATTGTATTTTGCTGTGGTTGGTTTTATATCAATATTTATAGTTACTATCATTCCTGCAATAGTAAGCGGTATTTCTGATTTTGTAAGAGAGCTTCCTCAGTATCTTGCAAAATTTCAGATATGGTTTAATGATACAGTTGCATTTTTCAACGAAGACCTTGCAAAAGATTTAAGCAGTAAGCTGACAAATATTGTAATGAATTTCTATGACTGGGTAACTAAGAGAGTAGATGTTGAAAAAGTGGGAAGTGCAGTAGCAACCACAGTTGGAGTATCGGCTATGGTAGTTATCCGCATGATTTTCGGCATTTTGATATCTATATATTTCCTTTTTGGAAAAGAGAAACTTATAAATCACTTTAAGCGATTTATATACGCAGTATTTAAGACAGAGCGTGCCGAAAGGATTTTAGATTACGGAAGACAAACAAACAAAATATTCCACGATTTCATCATCAGTAAACTTGTTCAGGCGTTTGTGATATTTATAATAGGACTTATCGTATTAGTTCCTTTTGATATTCCTCTCGCTCCACTTATAAGTTTGCTTTTAGCAGTAACAAACATTATTCCTTATATAGGACCATGGATAGGTTCTGTTCCAAGTGTTTTACTGGCACTTTTGTATAGTCCTGTAAAGGCGTTTGTCGTTCTTGTATTTATTATTGCTATGCAGATTATTGACAATCTCTTTATAGCACCTAAAATTATGTCTGACAGAGTTGGTATAAGCCCGCTTTTAGTTATAGCAGGTGTAGCTATTGGTGGTACATTTGGTGGTTTTATAGGCATGTTTATTGGTGTACCTGTAGTAGCGGTTGTAAAACTTGTATTTTACGACAATTTTATAGAAAAAAGGTTAAAAGAAAAAAATATAAATATTTAATTAAAAAAATTGAAAAAAACTGTTGCAAATGAAAATAAAATGTGTTATAATTCTATCGTTGTATTCTGAAAATGTGTAATTTTTCCTTGAGAATACGCACGTATACAGTTATTTACTAGTTCGAAAGAGGTGAAATATATGAAACAGGGTATCCATCCCGATTACAAGCAGACAACAATTAAGTGTGCTTGCGGCGAAATTATCGAAACAGGTTCAACAAAAGAAAACATCACAGTCGAAATTTGTTCAAAGTGCCATCCTTTCTTCACAGGAAAGCAGAAGCTCGTTGACACAGGCGGCCGTGTTGAAAAATTCAGAAAGAAATTTGGTCTTAAGAGCGAATAATTCTTTGAAAGTACAGCTTGTTTGGAGGTGTAGTAGGCTATGTGGCTTACAGTAGTTCGTATATTACATTTAATATTATCTTTAATATTGATTGCTGTTGTTTTATTACAGTCAGGTAAGGCTCAGGGTCTTTCGGGTGCTATAGCAGGCGGTTCTGAAACTTTCTTTGGCAAAAACAAAGGAAGAACAATTGACGCTATCTTGGAAAAGTGGACATCAGTTGTTGCTATCGCATTTTTAGTAACCTCTATAGTGCTGTTCTTCTTATCATAAGACAATCAAGCGACTTATGCGAATCTAAAAGCCATTCCTTTTGGGGTGGCTTTTGTTTTGTTTAAAATTTAGAATATTGAAAAAAATAAACAGGAGGTGAAGAAATTGACGAGAGAAGAAAGAATACTTGCATATATAAATAACGAAATGAAAACTCCTCTAAAACCTGAGGAACTAGCAACTATTTTAGATGTACCGCAAGATGATATGGCTGAATTCAATATGTTACTCCACGCACTTATAGAAGATTGTCTGGTGTTAGAGACAAAGCGTGGAAAAATCGCCCCTTTATCAACTCAAAATTTAGTTAACGGAAAATTTATAGCTAATGAAAGAGGCTTTGGATTTGTTGAAACTGAGGATGAAAAAGATCTGTTTATTCCTGTCGATAACGTAAATGGGGCACTTCATGGGGATGTTGTTTTAGCAAGAATTGTAAATGAAGCAGACGATCTAAAACGTGCCGAAGGTGAGATAATAAAAATAATAAAGGATACCGAACAAAAAATCGTAGGCAGGCTTGAAATATCGGGAGAAAACGGATTTATTGTTCCTGTTTTTAAGAAGTTCAATAAGGATTTCTTTGTAAAAAGTAAACATCTAAACGGTGCAAAAAGTAACGATATGGTAGTAGCGAAGCTGACTCTACGTAGTAATGGTGCAAAAAAACCCGAGGCAAAGGTTGTTGCCACATTAGGCAATGTATCTACACCCGGAGTTGACATATTGTCAGTACTTGAGAGTCAGAACATAAGATACGAATTTCCTGAGGAAGTTTGTGAAGCTGCAAGGACTGTTCCTAAAGAAATTGACGATTGGGCAATAGCAGGAAGACTTGATTTGAGACATGAGCAGATAATTACTATTGACGGCGATGATGCCAAAGACTTAGATGATGCTGTTTGTGTAAAACTCCTTGAAAACGGAAATTATGAGCTAGGAGTTCATATAGCAGATGTGAGCCACTACGTAACCGAAAAATCAGTTTTTGATAAAGAGGCATATATGCGTGGTACAAGCATATACCTTGCAGATAGAGTAGTACCGATGTTGCCTGAGAGCCTCTCTAACGGAATATGCAGTCTTAATCAGGGAGTTGACAGATTAACACTCAGCGTAATAATGGAAATTGATAAAAGCGGTAATGTTGTTGACCACAGAATATCAGAAAGTGTAATAAACTCCGCTGCAAGAATGACTTATACAAATGTTACTGCGATTTTAGAAGGTGATTGTGGAAAACGGGAAAAATATGCTCATTTATGTGAGCAGATTGAAAGAATGAATGAACTTCGAGGTATTCTTAACAGCAAAAGAAATTTGCGGGGAAGTATCAATTTTGACTTTGATGAAGCACGTATTGTTCTAGATTCACAAGGCAAGCCTGTTGATATTGTGAAACGTGAGCGTGGAGTAGCAAATAACATAATCGAAGAATTTATGCTCGTTGCAAACGAAACTGTGGCAGAACACTTCTTTTGGTTAAATGTGCCTTTTATTTACAGAGTGCATGAAGAACCGGATGCTGATTCGATTAAAGAATTTGTTAAATTTATAGCACCATTTGGATATTCCATAAAACACTCGAACGGAAAAGTGCACCCTAAAGAGCTTGCAGAGCTTATTAAAAAGCTCGCAGGAAAAAAGGAAGAAATAATCATCAGCGGTGTAATGTTAAGGTCATTGATGAAAGCAAAATATTCAGAGGAAAATGCAGGTCATTTCGGACTTTCTTCAAAGTATTATTGTCATTTCACATCTCCTATAAGACGTTATCCTGACCTTTCAATTCACAGGATAATAAAAGCATCACTTCACGGAGAATTGAATGAGAAGAAAATGAATGAATTTGTTAAAAAGGCCGCAAAACATTCAAGTGAGACAGAACTTGCTGCGGTAGAGGCTGAACGTACTGTGGAGGATATGAAAAAGGCAGAATATATGCAGAATTACCTGGGAGAGGTGTATGTTGCTACTGTATCAAATGTTACGTCATTTGGTATTTTCGCGACTTTGGAAAATACCATTGAGGGTCTTATCAGATTTGCAGACCTTACGGATGATTACTATATTTATGATGAAGCGAAAAGACAGATAATAGGTGAGCGTACAGCAAGAACCTATAAACCTGGTGATAGTGTTAAAATTCAGGTTGTGCGTGCAGATAGCAAATCGGGCAAGATTGATTTTGTTATATACAATGAAGAAAATATTCTGACAAAAAAGAAAAAACAGACAGAAAAAACAGTAAGAAATAACAGACAAACTGCAAAATATCTGAGAAAAAGGCGAAAAAAACGTTAATTTTGCGAATTTTATCTTGCATAAACTAATAAATTAGTGTATAATCATATACACTAAGAGAAAAAAAGGCGGTGTTATGTATGGACTTAAATCAGACACAAAAATTTAATTTCGGGCTCAGCCGTGAAGATTATATCAAAAGTATAATTAATGAGGTTTATTCAGCTCTTGAGGAAAAGGGATATAACCCCGTGAGCCAGATGGTAGGATACATTTTGTCAGGCGACCCAACATACATTACAGGCCACAAAAACGCAAGGTCTTTGATAATGAAGGTTGAGCGTGACGAAATCATGGAATTTTTAGTTAAATTCTATGTGCATCATCAGTAATTTTAAAATTTATAAAAGGCTATGCTGGGCATAGCCTTTTTGTGTTAGGAAAAGCTTTTATGAAAGAAAGAATAAAACAGTACGCTAAAAAACTTAATATAGAGTATACAGGTGTTGCTCCTGTGTGTCGTTATGGTGATTTAGAAAAGCGACTTTGCCATCGCAGAGAAATGTACGGTATAAATCAATTTGAAGAAGCAGATATTGAAAAACGTGTAAATCCACTTATAACTTTCCCCTGGGCAAAGAGTGTTGTTGTTTGTATTTTCCCTTATTACACAGGTGAGGATGAGGTGGCAAATGTTTCAAGATATGCACGTATTCCAGATTATCACAATATTGCAAAAGATAAATTGCAACAAATTGCAAATTTTATAGAGCAGGAAAGCAGTGCAAAATGTGAATGTTTTGCGGATATGGGAGTGTTGCATGACAGATATCTCGCTTATCTTGCAGGACTTGGTTTTTTTGGAGTTAATAACTGTCTTATAAATGAAAAATATGGCTCTTATTTTTTTATAGGGTATATTGTTACTGATTTGCAGCTGGAGCCGGACAAACCACAAATAAAAGAATGTTTAAAATGCGGAAAATGCGTAAAAAATTGCCCCGGGGGTGCTCTGGCGGAAGAGGGCGGCTTTGACGCAATGCGTTGTGTATCGTATATTACGCAGATTAAAGAGCTGACTGAGGAGCAAATAGACATTTTGAAAAGACAGGATATGGTATATGGTTGTGATATTTGTCAGGAGGTTTGCCCTCATAATGCAAATCCTGTAAAAACTCCAATAGCGGAATTTTATGAAAAAAGGCAGTCGAAACTTGAGAAAAATGAGCTTTTGGCAATGTCAAATAAAGAATTTAAACAAAAATATGGAGTTTTCCCTTTTTCATGGCGTGGAAAAGCCGTTATTTTAAAGAATTTTGATAAATAAACCTTGACAATTAACGTGTTAATAAGATAAAATATCTACAATATTGTATTTACTGATACGGAGGTCGTATTTTAAATGAAAAACACAGAAAAAACAATGGAAAAAGTAGTTGCACTTTGTAAAGGCAGAGGCTTTGTATATCCCGGTTCTGAGATTTACGGTGGTCTTGCCAACACATGGGATTACGGTCCTTTAGGTGTTGAACTTAAGAACAACGTTAAAAAGGCTTGGTGGAAGAAATTTATTCAGGAAAGTCCTTACAATGTAGGTCTTGATGCTGCTATTTTAATGAACCCTCAGACTTGGGTTGCATCAGGGCATGTTGGCGGATTCTCAGATCCTTTGATGGACTGTAAAGAATGTAAATCACGCCACAGAGCTGATAAACTTATTGAAGATTATATGCATGATAAGGGTGAGGCAATCGTTGTTGATGGTTGGTCAAACGAAAAAATGCTTGAGTTTATCAATGAAAACAACATCCCCTGTCCTAAATGCGGAAAAGCAAACTTTACAGATATCAGAAAATTTAACCTTATGTTTAAAACCTTCCAGGGTGTAACAGAAGATTCATCAGCAGAACTTTTCTTACGTCCTGAAACTGCACAGGGTATTTTTGTAAATTTCAAAAATGTCCAGAGAACAACAAGAAAGAAAGTTCCTTTCGGTATTGGTCAGATTGGTAAATCTTTCAGAAATGAAATTACACCCGGTAACTTCACATTCAGAACACGTGAATTTGAGCAGATGGAACTTGAATTTTTCTGTGCTCCAGGTACTGACCTTGAATGGTTTGCTTATTGGAAAGAGTTCTGTAAGAACTGGTTGCTGTCTTTAAATATTGCAGAAGAAAACTTAAGACTTCGTGACCACAGTCCTGAAGAACTTTCCCATTACAGCAATGCTACAACAGACTTTGAATTTATGTTCCCCTTTGGTTGGGGCGAACTTTGGGGTATTGCGGACAGAACTGATTATGACCTTTCACAGCATATGTCACATTCAGGTGAAAACTTTGAGTACACAGATCCCATCACAAATGAAAAATATATTCCTTATTGTATCGAGCCTTCACTTGGTGCAGATCGTGTAACACTCGCATTCTTAGTAGAAGCATACGATGAAGAAGAGGGTACGGACGGCAAAGAGGGCAGAACAGTTATGCGTTTCCATCCTGCACTTGCCCCTGTTAAGGTGGCAGTACTTCCTCTTTCTAAGAAACTTTCAGAAAAAGCTCTAGAAATCCATGAAAAGCTTTCAAAGAAATTTATGTGTGATTTTGATGATGCGGGCAGTATTGGTAAGCGTTATAGAAGACAGGACGAAATCGGTACACCCTTCTGTATTACATATGACTTTGATTCAGAAGAGAACAACACAGTTACAATTCGTGAACGTGACTCTATGGAACAGATAACAATAAATATTGATGAATTAGAAAATTACTTTGCAGACAAGTTTGAATTTTAAGTATAAAATTTCTAAAAAATCGGTATTATTATCGTGAAAATATGCAAAATATTCACAAAATTATATTTTGTTTATTGACAATAACTATATTATCTAGTATTCTATAAAGTAAGATAGTTGTAAATTAGGTAAGGAGTTGTAATTATGTTATCAAGAACAATTACAGTGCAAAATCAGGTGGGACTTCATGCAAGACCTGCAACGTTTTTCATACAGAAATCAAATGAATTTAAATCAAGCATTTGGATTGAGAAGGATGAACGCAAAGTAAATGCCAAGAGTTTGCTCGGTGTTTTGTCTTTAGGCATTACTAAAGGTACTGAGATTAAAATTATAACTGACGGCGTTGATGAAGAGGAAGCGTTAGATGCATTAGAAGCATTGATTGATTCTAACTTCAGCGATTAATTATGTTCTTTTAGGGATATGCTATCACGCATATCCCTTTTTTTGTAAGGAGTATTATTATGGTTGATGAGACGATGTTAAAAAGTTTACCATCAGACCCCGGTGTTTATATTATGAAAAATGCAGAGGGCAAGGTAATCTACGTTGGTAAAGCGAAAATTCTGAAAAACCGTGTGAGACAGTATTTTCAAAATACAGAGAAGCATCCGCCAAAAGTTGCGGCAATGGTATCAAAAGTAGATGCGTTGGAATATATATTAACAGACAGCGAGCTTGAAGCACTGGTTTTAGAGTGTAATCTCATAAAAAAGTACCGTCCATATTACAACATCTTATTAAAAGACGACAAAAACTATCCATATATCAAAGTAACCAACGATGAATATCCTAAAATAAAGCGTTCACGGCGAATGATAAGGGATGGCTCAAAATACTTTGGACCATATACGAGTAGTGCTCGGGTAAAAGAGGCTATAGATTTTACATGCAAGCTTTTTAAAATACCTACATGTGATTTGAAGCTTCCTCGTGATATGGGAAAAAAGCGTGCGTGCATAAATGCGCAAATAGGTACATGCTGTGCACCTTGTGAATGTGTTATTTCAAAGGATGAATATGCAAAAATAATTGATGATGCATGTGACTTTTTAGAAGGAAATACAGGAAAACTTTTAAAAGACATGGAAGAGCAGATGAAAACGGCCTCAAACAGTCTCGAATTTGAACGTGCTGCATCTATAAGGGACAAAATAAATGCTATTAAGCAAATGGAAAATAAGCAAAAAATTGTTTCTGAAAAATATGCTGATGAAGATGTTATTGGTTTTTTTGTCAATGAAACAAGAGCCTTTGCTGAAGTGTTTTTTATAAGACATGGAAGATTACTTGGTCATCATGGAACTGTTATTTCAAATACTGCAGGGATGAATGAGGAAGAAATTGCAGCAAGCTTTATAAAACAGTTTTACAGGGATGCAGATTACATTCCTAGGAATATCTATACCCAGTTTGAAATTGAGGACAGAGAGTTGATAAGTGAGTTTTTAAGTGGAATTTCAGGCAGAAATGTTAAAATTTTCACCCCGAAAAGAGGAGATAAAAAATCCTTGGTGGAAATGGCACACAAAAACGCAAAGCAATCGGCTTTGAATTTTATGCTTAAGAACGCAGAAAATTCTAAAACCATAAAAAGACTCATATTGGATTTAAAAGAGGAACTGGGGCTAGATTCTCCCCCGTACAGGATAGAGTCATATGATATATCTAATACAGGCGGGGAGGATAATGTTGGTTCTATGGTTGTATTTGTAAATGCTGAGCCTGCACGGAGCAAATACAGACGATTTAAAATTGAAACCGCAGAGGGTGGCGATGATTACCACAGCATGGCGGAAATGATTTTAAGACGTCTTACTCATGCGCGTGACGAGGAAGTTGCGATTGAAAAAGGTGAAATGCTAAGCGAAAATGCAAAATTTCTGCCATTGCCTGATTGTATCTTTTTAGATGGAGGGAAAGGTCACTTAAGCGTTATTTCGGAACTTTTAGAGCTCACAGATTTTAATATACCTCTTTTTGCTATGGTAAAGGACGACCACCACAGGACAAACGCGTTGTTAAAAAGTGACGGAAGCAGTGTGGGGTTAAAGCGAAATTCTGCAGAATTCAGGCTTGTGGCAAATATTCAGGAAGAGGTACATCGGTTTGCTATTGAATATCACAGAAAGCTCAGAAACAAAAAAATGAAGGGTTCAACCCTTTGTGAAATAGATGGAGTAGGAGAAAAAACAGCAAAAAAACTCCTAAGACACTTTAAATCAATTACAAATATAAAATTGTCAAGTGTTGATGAATTGTGTGAAGCAGGAGTTTCTCAAAAAACCGCCAAAAATATATACGGATATTTCAACGAAAAAAATGACGAAAAATAGGAAATAACTTGATATTTTGCTCAAAAAAGTGTATAATTATAAAGAAAAGGAGTGAAATTAATGAGAATAGCAGTAGACGCATTTGGAGGCGACAATGCGCCTGATGAAATTATAAAGGGAAGTATAAACGCTGCAAAAAATGCAGAGTATGAAATTGTACTTGTTGGCAACGAAAAAATCATAAAACAAAAACTCGAGGAATTTGGATATAGCGGCAATAATATATCAGTAAAAAATGCAACGGAAACCATCGAGGTATCAGAAGAACCTGTAAAAGCGGTAAGAGCAAAAAAAGACTCATCTTTAGTAGTAGCTATGAATCTTTGTAAAACAGGTGAGGCAGATGCGGTTGTAAGTGCGGGTAGCACTGGAGCATATCTTGCAGGTGCTTTCAGAATTTTAGGCAGAATAAAAGGAATAAAAAGACCGGCTTTGACTGCATTTATGCCCAATGTAATTGGTACCGTTGGCGTTATTATGGATTGCGGCGCAACATCTGATGCAAAACCTGAGTACCTTTCTCAGTACGGGCAGATGGGTTCATTATATGCAGAGAAGGTTTTAGGTATTGAAAATCCTAAGGTATATCTTGCAAACATAGGTGTAGAAGAAGGTAAAGGTAACGAACTTTACAGAAATGCGTATACACTTTTAAAAGAAAATAAAAATATTAATTTCTGCGGAAATCTTGAGACAAGAGATTTAACCGCAGGAATAGCAGATGTTATTATCTGCGACGGATTTTCGGGAAATATGGTAATAAAGACCATTGAAGGAACAGCAAGTAGCTTGTTTAAACTGATAAAAAAGAGCTTTATGGAGAGTCTGCTGACGAAAATTGCAGCTGCTATAATGCTGCCTAAACTTAAAAAAATTAAAGCTTTGCTTGATTCTTCGGAGTATGGTGGCGTTCCGCTTTTAGGTATTGACGGTGTTGTTATAAAGGCGCACGGAAACTCTGATGCAAAAGCATTTTGTCATGCTATTGAGAGTGCAGCGGTGTTTGCAAAGACGGGCGTAAATGATGAACTCAAAAAACTTTATTCTGATGTCATTGCAGAGTCCGAGGAATAACTAAAACAGGCTCTACATAAAATTGTAAAAAATATATAAATACTATTTACAAACTATATACGGATGATATATAATATATGCCATAGACCCCCGCAACAGGCGTGGTAAACATATTTACATACGGAGGTATTAATAATGGAGTTTGAAAAAATTCGTGAAGTTTTAATTGCACAGTTCGGTGTAGACTCATCAGCAATCAAGCCTGAAACTGCATTTGTCGATGATTTGGGTGCAGATTCTTTAGATGTTGTTGAGTTGATAATGGCAATAGAAGAAGCGTTTGATATTGAAATACCTGATACAGAAGCAGAAAATATTGTTACTGTACAGGATGCAGTTGAATATCTTAAAAATCACAATTAATTGTTAAGAGGGTGTGTTTACACACCCTCTTATGTAGGTACTTTGAACGTATAAACCTGTTTCCTGCAATGTGTATTTTTATTGTATGAAGCAATTTTATGCGTTTATTTTGTTTTTGAAAGGTCACACAAAATGAACATACTTAAGGAATTTCAGGAAATTATCGGTTACAAATTTACAAACGAAGAATATTTAAAAGTTGCTCTTACACACAGTTCTTTTGCCCATGAAAATAAAGATAAAAGCACAAAGTTTAATGAAAGACTGGAGTTTTTAGGTGACTCTGTTTTAGGCCTTATAGTAAGTAAATATATTTTTGAAAATTACCCCGAACTTCCTGAAGGAAAACTTACAAAAATGCGTGCAGCGGTGGTGTGCGAAAAAGCACTCTACGAATGTGCCGTAAATATAGATTTGGGTAAATATATTATTCTTGGAAAAGGCGAGGAGCATACAGGCGGAAGAACCCGCCCTTCTATCCTTTCAGATGCCTATGAAGCTTTAATTGCTGCAATTTATCTGGATAGTAATCTCGATGTTGTTAGAGAGTGGGTTTTAGGTCAATTGTATGAGGCAATTAATGCTGCAGCAAAGGGAAAAATATCAAAAGATTTTAAAACAGAATTTCAGGAAGAGGCTCAAAAACGAGGAGATGTGAATATATCATATAAGGTTGTGGGTGAATCTGGTCCTGATCACAGAAAGTCTTTTGTGGTTAATGCTTATCTTAATGGAAAGCTAATGGGAGAGGGCGAAGGCACAAGTAAGAAAAAAGCAGAACAGAATGCTGCAAAAAATGCACTTCAGTCTATTCGGGAAGGTAAATAATATGAAGCATAAAACAATTCCGATTTTTGTGCCTCATATGGGTTGCCCCAATGATTGCTCTTTCTGCAATCAGCGAAAAATTACAGGAGTCACAGAACTGAATCCAAAAGAAGCAGATATGCAAATTATGACAGCTCTTGGAACTATGTCTGATGATGTTGATTGTGTTGAAATAGGTTTTTTTGGCGGTAGTTTTACAGGTATAGACATTGATTTGCAAAAAGAATTTCTTACTGTTGCAAAAAAGTACAAAGATAGTGGCAAGGTTAACGCAATTCGTTTGTCTACGCGTCCTGATTACATAAATGATGAAATTCTTGATATGCTCAAAAATTATGGC
>JAZNWB010000128.1:0-13642 GCA_045593125.1 Congzhengia sp.
ATCACTGTCGGCAGGTATTCCTTTAGTACACAAAACAGTAATATCAGCACCTGACGAGATATGCTCTTCAAACATTTTGTTAAAGTCGATATTTGCAACCATATCCGCACTTGCAATGACGCAATATTCAGGAAGCATACTTTCGATATAGCCATGTACACTCTTTAAGATTTCAAACTGGTTGTCATTGTATGAAAAGTCTGTGGTTGCAAAGGGGGTTAAAATTTTAAGACCTCCGTTTTTGCGGTCTAAGTCCCAATCCTTGCCCCAGCCCAAATGGTCCATTAATGAACCGTATTTGCTCTTTGTTATAATTCCTATATTGTGAACAGATGCGCCCACCAAGGATGAAAGCATAAAATCTATAAGTCTGTATCTTGCACCAAAGGGAACGGAAGCTACTGTTCTTTTGCCTGAAAGCTCACACAGGCCTGTTCCTCTGCTGTCATAAGCGTCTGTAAATAATATACAAAATGCGTTCATTTAGTCCACTCCGTTTCTTGTCTTAATTATCGGCACTCGCCGGGAGAGAGCATTTCTTTCGGCAGAACTTTTTGCCCTGCACGCACTCTCGCTCCCTGACCTATTACGGCAATTCCCCACTCGTCACGGTCGGGATAATCCTCGGGAGGAGCACCAACTACTGCACCCTCTTCAATTACTGCGTCGTCTGCAATAATTGCATACTGAACCTTGGCACCTGACTCGATTTTTACATTTCTCATAACAACAGAGTAGTCAATCTCAGCTCCCTCTGCTGCCTCAACATCAGAAAACAGTATGGAATTATTAACAGTTGCTTCCACATCGCACCCTTCCGTAATCATGGAGTTTACGATATTTGCGCTTTCTCCGATATAGTGAGGTGTGGTAAGTGAGTGTCTGCAATAAATACGCCACAAAGGATCACTTAAATTAAGAGGAATTGTGGGATTTAACAAATCCATATTTGCTTCCCACAAGTTGTCTACTGTACCAACATCCTTCCAGTAGCCGTCAAAGGGATAAGCAAACATACGCTCGCCCGCATTTAACATATTAGGAATAATGTTTTTACCGAAGTCATTTGATGAATCGGGGTTTGCTTCATCCTCTATCATGTATTTTTTAAGCTTTTCCCATGTAAAAATATACACGCCCATTGAAGCCTTTGTAGATTTTGGCACTTTGGGTTTTTCTTCAAATTCGTAGATAGACAAGTCCTCATTGGTATTCATAATGCCGAATGCTGACGCCTGGTCAATTGGCACATCCATAACCGCAATTGTGGCATCTGCTCCTTTTTCCTTGTGGAATTTGAGCATTTTGTCATAATCCATTTTATAAACATGGTCGCCAGAGAGTATCAGAACATAGGTAGGTGAGTACTGTTCGATGAACTCAATATTCTGATAAATTGCATTTGCCGTACCCTTGTACCACTGGCCGTCTGAACCTGTAACGTAAGGGGGCAATACCTGAATACCGCCGTTCATTCTGTCTAAGTCCCAGGGCTGGCCCGTGCCGATATAAGCATTTAATTCCAGAGGTTTATACTGTGTAAGCACGCCTACCGTATCAATGCCCGAGTTTGAACAGTTTGATAGTGTAAAGTCAATAATACGGTACTTGCCTCCGAAGGGAACGGCAGGCTTGGCACGGCTTGATGTAAGTACGTAAAGTCTGCTGCCCTGACCGCCAGCAAGTAACATGGCAATCATTTCTTTTTTTAATTTCATAAGTGGGCCTCCTAATCTATAGTCATATTATTTTTTATTTACTCTTTTATTAGGCTTTCTTTTGTAAAAATAAACCGTGGAAAAAGGCGGCAATGTCAAAGACACATAATAGTCTTTGCCGTTAAATTCTCCGCGTTTTGCGGATACCTTACCATTTTTAATGCCGCTTCCGCCAAATTCTTCGTCGTCAGTTGAAAAAACTTCAGTATATACACCCGAACTTTTTACTCCTATTTTGTAATTTTCCTGTTTTACTGATGAAAAGTTTGATACGCACAGTACGGAATTTCCGTCAATATCAAACCGTTGAAAAGCAATAACATTATTCGTATTGTCATCTACCGTCGACCAGGAAAATCCGTCCCAGCTGTTGTCTTGCTGGCTCAGGGCAGGTGTCTTTATATAAAAATTACAAAGAGCTTTGGTAAACTCCTGTTGTTTTTTATGACTGTCGTAAGAAAGCAGACTCCAGTCAAGCTCTGCTTCTTCGTTCCACTCTATAAACTGTCCGAATTCAGAACCCATGAATAAAAGCTTTTTACCCGGGTGTGCATACATATATCCAAGATATGCCCGTAAATTCTTAAATTTATCCTCATATTCCCCGGGCATTTTAGAAAGTAAGGAACGTTTTCCGTGAACAACCTCATCGTGAGACAGAGGAAGCACAAAGTTTTCAGAAAACGCATAGGTCATAGAAAATGTCAGTCTGTCGTGAACACCTTTGCGGAAAAATGGGTCCTGCTCCATATAAAGCAGCGAATCGTTCATCCAACCCATATTCCATTTGTAATTAAAGCCAAGACCGCCTACATCTGTAGGATAAGTAACCAAAGGCCATGCAGTTGACTCCTCCGCTATCATCATAACTCCGGGGTGGGCAGAAAAAACACGTTCGTTTAATTTCTGCAAAAATTCTTTTGCCTCTAAATTTCCGTTTCCGCCGTATTGGTTAGGTGTCCACTCGCCGTCCTTCTTTCCGTAGTCAAGGTACAGCATAGACGCCACCGCATCTACACGGAGTCCGTCAATATGATATTTTTCCAGCCAGTAACAAGCATTTGAAATCAGGAAACACTTTACCTCATTTCTCGAATAGTCAAAAATCCTTGTGCCCCAGTCCGGATGTTCACGCTTTTTGGGGTCAGAGTATTCATAACAGCTTGTGCCGTCAAAATCAGCTAACCCCTGTGCATCTTTTGGGAAATGTGCAGGTACCCAGTCTAAAATGACGCCGATTCCTGCCTTGTGGCACTTGTCTACAAACGCCATGAACTCCTTGGGTGTACCATATCGGGAAGTTGGTGCATAATAGCCAGTAACCTGATAACCCCAGGACTTATCATATGGATATTCACTCATGGGCATCAATTCTATGTGGGTAAATCCCATTTCCTTAACATACGGAATTAATTCCTCCGCCATTTTGTCATAGTTAAAGCATTCTCCGTCTTGATAATGCTTCCATGAGCCGAAGTGCATTTCATATATGTTTACAGGTCGCGTAAAATCATTTCCGCAACGTTTATTCATCCAGTTTTTATCGCCCCAGCGGTATCCGTCAATATTATATACCTTTGACGCAGTGCCCGGTCGGGTTTCTGAGTGAAATGCGTAAGGGTCTGCCTTGTGTAAAATTTTGCCATCCTGAGTTTTTATAACAAATTTATAGGAGTCGAATTCCGAAATTCCGTCAATAATACACTCATAAATACCACCGTTAGTTATTCTGTATGCCTCGTGGGCAAAATCATTCCAATCACAAAAAGAACCTGTAACAAACACCTGAGAAGCATTAGGTGCCCACACACGGAAAGCACACTTCCCGTCATCTGATAAATGTGCCCCTAAATAGTCGTATGAGCAACAGTTTGTTCCCTCGTGGAACAGATATTCTGCTAAACTATACTCTTTATTATTCATTGTTTTTCCTCCGTGGACCGCAATTTAGCCAATTTAATACCACCTATAGTATAGCATACCACTTTACAAAAATAAAGTGTTTTGTTATATTTTAATAATATTTTTATATTTTTTGTGCAAAATTTATAAAAAATTACTAAATTTTTGTCGAATATTAAAATAATGAAAAGTTTAACTCATTGACAAAATACAATATTAGTAGTATTCTTTTTATAGAATTTTCTATCCAAAAGGAGCATTCCATTGCAAAGAATAATCTACAACTCCAAAGAAACTCAATATAAATCCCTTTTTGGAGCACTTCCAACCAACAAAAAGTGTACCTTTAATATAGATATTCACATTTCAGAAAATCCTACGGGAGCAACTCTTTGTGTAAGAGCAGATGAAGCCAGTGATTTTTCAAGCTTTCCCATGATACACACCGAAACTCATGGGGATTATATGCGTTTTTCCTGTGATGTTTCCTTTGATATACCGGGGCTTTACTTCTATCGTTTTGAATTCAGTTGCCCCGAGGGCATTCGTTTCTGTGGTGTACGTGACGGTTCGGCTTTTGTTGAGGATTGGCTGGACGAATGGCAACTAACCGTCTATGACGAAAGCTTTGATACTCCCAACTGGGCTAAAAACAAAGTGATGTATCAGATTTTTCCCGACAGATTCTGCCGTAGTAATAATTATATGTACAACCCTGCAAAAAATGAACGCGAAATTGTGAACAACTGGTTCTCCTCACCTAAAAATCAAGGAAACGACTTTTTTATGGGGAATATTGAAGGGATTATAGAAAGATTACCTTATATAAAGGAAATGGGAGTAGATATAATTTACTTAAACCCCATTTTTGAAAGCCCCGAAAACCATCGTTACAGCACAGCCAACTATCTAAACATTGACCCATATCTTGGTACAAATCAGGACTTTGAACGATTATGTCACGAGGCAGAAAAACTTGGCATAAAAATTATCTTAGACGGAGTTTTCAGTCATACTGGAGCAGACAGTGTATATTTTAACAAATATGGACACTATGACAGCTGTGGTGCCTGTCAGGGAGAACATTCCCCCTATTGTAGATGGTATAATTTCAACGAGCACGGCTACGAATGCTGGTGGGGCTTTGAAAATTTGCCTAATGTCAATGAGACGCACCCCGACTATATGGAGTTTATTACAGGAGAACAGGGCGTTCTGAATTTCTGGCAAAACATGGGGGCGTCAGGCTGGAGACTTGATGTAGCAGACGAGCTTCCTGATGAATTTATAGACGCTCTCCGCCGTCGGGTGAAAAGCACAGACTCTGACGCTTTAATCATCGGCGAAGTCTGGGAGGATGCAACAAACAAGTTTGCCTACGGTATACGTCGCCGATATCTTTTGGGCAACCAGCTTGACAGTGTTATGAACTACCCCTGGCGTACGGCAATTATTGAATACATTAAATCAGGCAATGCACAGGCATTTAAGGACACCGTTCTTACCATTGAAGAAAATTATCCAAAACCTGCCATTGATTGTCTTATGAATATAATATCTACCCATGATACGGAGAGAATTATAAATTCCACAGGAGTTTTACAAAGAGTAGAAAGAAGTCAGGCAGAGCATTACCAGCTGTCAGAAGAAGAACGGAAACGAGGTATAGATGGTGCTATGGCCGCTATATTCTTACTATTTTCCCTGCCTGGTATTGCTTGCATTTACTATGGTGATGAGGTTGGAGCTGAAGGTTTTTCAGACCCATATTGCCGAAAAGGCTATCCATACGGCAGAGAAAATACCCGAATACTTGACCTTGTAAAAACTCTTGGCGGTCTTAGAAAAAAATATCCTGATGATTTTTCTCTATTAATTAGTGATTTTACTGTATCAGGCAGTGCACTCCTCTACCGCAGAGGTAACTTACTTTTTGCAATAAATATGGGCGAAAAAGACGAAAATGTTAAAATTTCAGAGGAATTTGTAACAATTTTTGGTGAAAATCCAGGCGAATTTGTAAACGAAATATTAACAATCCCCAAAGAAACATATAGCATCTTAATCTCAAAAAGCCGTTAAACATGGGCTTTTTGAGATTTTTTCTTTTGTTGTCACAAGAAATTAACAAAAAAAGACTTGATTTTTTCCTTAATATGTTGTATATTGTATTTAACAACTTTGTAATAATTTCGTAATTGTTGCATAAGATGTTAACGTAGTCAGTTGACTAACGTAAAAAAAATCAAGGGTGGTTCCATGTTAGAAAACTTTAATTCAGTGCTTGCAAATACCACTCAGGCACTGAAACGATACGCAAAGCGTGCATTTGCTATCAGAAAAACAAAGACCTACAGATTAAGAAAAAAGAGTCGCATGTCGGCGGCAATTATATCAGTTTCGTTTATAATCGGCCTTGTGGCTTTTGCTTCAAATTACAGTATAGGTTATACAGTAAAAGTTGACGATAAAATCGTAGGCACCGTTCCTACAAAAACTGAGTATTATGAAGTTTTAGATGAAGTAAAATCAGAAGTAGAAACAATATCAAATATTGAATTTACTACCAAGGCCTCAGAGGAATTCTCCGTGGAAATCATAAGTAAGGACAACTTCACTGGGAAAAAGGAACTTGCAGAAAATCTAAAATCAACCTCAGAAGAAATGGAAGAAGCACACGTTATTACAGCAGACGGCGAATTTATTGTTGCACTGTTTAACGAAGAAGACGCCCACAAGTTGGTGGACAATTACTTAGAAGACTTCGATGCTGATGAAAACGTTACAGTTTCATACGATCCCGAAGTTCTCATTGAATTAAGCTATGCTCCCAGAGGCGAAATCATTGATTTCGAAACTGCAGAAAGAAAGTTCTCACTGGGCGAATGTTTCAAACATACTGTAGTTGCAGAAGAAACTGTTACATCTATAGCTGAACAGTACGGCATTACAGAAGAAAAACTCCTTAAAGACAACGGCGTTACAGAAATTTGCGAGGGCATGGTATTATCTGTTTATACAGGCAATCCCATCATTCCTATAAAAACCGTAGAATATATCAACGGCGAAATCGACATTCCTTTTGAAATTACAGAAACAGAAGACAATACAGTTTACGAAGGACAGACAAAGATTTTAACAAAGGGTGTAGATGGCAAAAAATTTCTTCACGCCTATATTACAAGAGTAAACGGAATTATCACTCAGGAAAATATAATTGAATCAGAAATTATATCAGAGCCTGTTACACAGGTTCAGGTAAGAGGAACAAAGACTCCTCCCCCCTCGCACGGAACAGGAGAGTTTATAATGCCCACCAGTGGAAGACTTTCCTCCACATACGGCAGACGTTGGGGAAGGACACACGCAGGTATTGATTTAGCAGCCGCAACAGGTACACCAATTTATGCAGCCGACAACGGCATTGTAGTCGAGTCCGAATACCAGAGCAACGGCTATGGTAACATTATAAAAATTGACCATCAGAACGGCTTCGTAACCTATTACGCACACTGCTCTGCTTTGTATGTAAAGGCTGGAGATGTTGTTGCAAAGGGTGACAAAATCGCCGCAATTGGTAACACCGGCCGCTCAACAGGGCCTCACCTGCATTTTGAAATAAGAAAAGACGGTAATCATCAGAACCCGTTCAACTTTATAAAGTAGTCATGAAAGACTAAAATAGGCTCAGCATATGCTGAGCCTATTTTAGTCTTCTTTTTTAATTTTAAATATACTTCTCAATAAGCCTGTCAACGCCTTAGGGCATTTTAAAACAACAATTTTCATAGGACAACCTCCAGATTATGTACTAACAACACAATATACAGCACGCAACGAAGATGATTATGGCAGCCAGCATTACAACTAGCCACATGGCAGGAAGTATTAAACCCGCAAAAAGTCCAAAAGCAAAAATACCCGCCCCCACTGCCAACAATCTGCAAGTCATATGCATTTTGCTCACCTCCGTCGCTTCTATACTGCATTATATGCAGAATATAAAAATGTGTTAGTGAGTTTTTGCGATTTTGCAAACACAGACAGTCATATCATCTGTAGCTATACCCCCTGAACGTATAAGTGCTCTGTTCAGAATGCGTTCTGCCTGTTCCTTTGGTTCCTCTTCTGTGTTTATCAATGAAAATATTTCATTTTTTCCCTCTTTATCCAGTACGTCTGTAACCCCATCCGATGCCATCACTAAAATGTTGTTATCCTGAGCATATTTTATATGAAAATCTGACTCCACCACAGGAATAAGCCCTGCAGGCAGGGATGTTGATGTAACAGAAATATCTTCTTTCCCTTTTTTCATATATGATGACGCAGCACCGGTCTTTACAAACTCAATCATTCCCGAATACAGGTTTATGATACACAAATCTACTGTGGCAAAGGTTTCCCTGTCTGCATTTGCCATTAAAATACTGTTAATCAGACGGACACAGGTCTCTCCCTTAATTCCTGATGACAAAAGTTTCTTGGCAAGGCTTACAACTACACTGCTCTGAAAATTTGCATATTCTCCGCTTCCCATTCCATCGGATAGTATTATTGCGTGTCGTCCCGGAGCAAAAGAAAATTCTGCACAACAATCACCGCATATCTGAGAGTGTTTTCTCGCTTTAGTGCAAATTTCCAAAGACACATAAAACTCAGGCTTTTGATAAACAATCAAAAGGTTATTCTCATGCCTTTGGGCAACCATTTCCACCTCAAAAACTTCAGATAATGCCTCACAAATTTTTTCAGTGCATTCCCCTGCCCTGTATACAGGCTGATAAAGTTCTACTAAAAAACCTTCATCCGATATTATTCTAAGTTCTGCACACGACACCCCTATTCTGTCAAGTGCAGTTAATATTCTTCTTTCCAGCTCAGGTGCATATATAAGCTTTTTTTCTAAATTCTGTTTTAGGTTTTCAAGTATCATAGATATATTTTTAAACTGTTCTGCTACAAGCTTTTTGCTTTCTCTTACCTTGCCTGACCACATTTTCGTAACCTTTAAGGATTCAAAATTTTTGGAAAGCTCAGACACAAAGCTTTCGCATCTTATACACATCTGAGAAAATTCCTTTGGTACATCCTTTTGTCCCAATGTGTTTTTTGATTCCATTGTTTTTGTCATATTTTCAAGAAGGGACACAGTCTTTGCCTTTTCCTTGTGCCAGCAAAACCGACACAGAGAACAATCTGCACATACGTTATGAGCAGTTGCGTCGAATACTGCATTGTAGCTATTTGTATAGTTGTCGCAGCAGGAGTTTATAACATCCTGAAATATATCAGAAACAGAGTTCACCGTTTCCATGGTACCATCAAGCTCTCCGCTGACCACTCGCTTCATACGGAAATTTGCTCTTTGTGATTTGTCGGTGACTGTTGCGGCAGTGCCAAAAGACAGGAGTATTTTATCAGGTACAAAAAAGAGGACGAGACACGCTACCGCAACGTAAGACACCGTAAGTAAGCCATTTGATTCGGGGAACAGGAGCCACGTTATCACAAAAGAACACGCAGCAAACATCCCCGACACTGCCAATCTTCCAACGCGTGCTACCATCCCCGCAAAAAGTGCCGATAATGTATAGGCACAGACGAGTTGTGCCGGATATGCAGTTGTAAGACCGATTGCTAAAGACAACACCGCACCTGCAGCAACTGATACAGAAAATCCACAGGTTAGTGCCAAAAAAAGTATAATAGTAATTGCCAGGATATGCGCCAGAGGCAACAGACTCTCTACCAATGAAATGCTCAGTATCGCACAAGCACAAAGGAGCGTTAATCCTACCAATTCTTTTGGTTCATATACACTTCGATAACCAATAGTACACAGGTTGTCCACCGCTTCCCAAAAAACAAAAAAGGAAAGATAGCACAATCCGCTTTCTGCCAAAAGCATTAAAAAATCATAAAGAAACAAACCTTCTGCAATAACATACACCGCACCATTTGCAAAAAGTGATGCTGTTGTGATAATCGCCAAAACGTTCTTTTTGTTTTTTAACTCTTCTCTGAAAATAATTGTAAGTGTCAGTATTATAAGAGCAGTTCCTATGTATTTAAAGTAAAAGACAGGATTACCTGTAAGCAAAACCCCTAAAATGCTGAAGACAACATATGAGGGGCGGAATCGCTTTGCAAAAAGAACGCAGAACATAGAAGCTCCAAAGGGTGACACAAGATATTCCATAAAGCATATACGGGACATCAGCAAAAGAAATACATTTTCTGCCAACTCCCTCTTTGTTATTTTAGTAAACATTTCTCTCAAGCCCGTGCTAAACTCCTGGGGATTACGCACCGGCTGTAACTGATTTTTCATCTTTTTGTACCTCCAAATCTTTGATTATTTCCATTATATACCAATTTATGTGAAAAAATTGTAAAAATATGGAAGTACCTTTTGGTATTTTTTCGACAAAAAAAGAGTTTTAAAAACTAAAACTCTTTTAATTCTCGGTTTATTTTGTTATAAAATGTAGAATTCTCTTTAAAGTATGCACATTTTGCGATTATTGGTTGGCATATTATTTTGTTTTGTTGGATTCCAAAAGCTCAGTAGTTTTATTATACAAATAATCTACAAACTCATCCCCGAATTTTCTCTTAAACGCTCTCATTGCCTTTGTTATATCAGGCGACCGACGTGACATATTGTGGCAATCAGAACCCAAGGCCGAAATTAACCCTTCTGCTGCAAGGGCACGTATTATTCTTCTGCCACGAAAGCTCATAAAGGAACCTGCATTTATCTGAAACTTAACACCAAAGGACACAAGTGTGGAAAGCTTCTCAATATCCTTAGGACTTTTCAGATATCTTTCAATATGTGCCATAACAGGAGTTACATTATGCTTCTGCATAAGGTTATATATTTCATTATTATACCATGAATTCCATGAAGTATATGGGAGCTCTAAAAGCAAAAGGTCCGTACCTTCTATACATAAAGCAGATACATCATCCCGCTCTGCCAGAGAACCATCCAACGCAACCTCTGCACCCAATAAAATCTCAGGACAGGGAAACCATTCCTTTTTAATCGCTCGCTTAAGACTATCTGCCCGCATTTTGCGTTTTTTTATAAATTCATGAAAATCCGCCGTAGAAGAAACATGTGGCGTAAATACTACCATTTCCGCACCGCAATACTGTGCACAGGAAAGCATAGACAAAGACTCTTCTATATTCCGTGCACCATCATCCATATCCGGTAGAATATGTGTATGAAAATCTATATACATGCTACACCTCCAATTATCTGTTTTCCGATGACTGCCTGTAAACATAATAGCCTGAATACCTTCCGTATCTCTTTTTCTTTTTGTTCGGTGCATCAATCGTTATAAAACCTAAAATCTTCACCTGAGCAAATTCAAGTGCTGAAACTGCTTTTTTTACCTCTTGGGTAATCGAAATACCGCAACGGCAAACCAATAAAACATTTTCTGCACCTGCTGCAACAGAAAGAGCATCTGCAACTGCATTAACAGGGGGAGTATCTATTATAATATAGTCGTACTTTTCCTTCACAGCATCTAGGAATGAAGCAAATTTTTTAGAAGACAGAAGCTCTGCGGGATTAGGAGGAATACTTCCTGCTGTGATGTAGTCAAAACCAAAGCCTTCCATTCTGTTAATGATTGATTCAATAATTGCAAAACCACCCAAATGGTTTGCAAGCCCCTCCTTATTCTTTACCTCAAGATATGTGTGTATCCTGGGGCGTCTGAGGTCGGCATCTACCAACAGCACCCTTTCCCTCACCTGTGATAAGGTAGCCGCTATATTTATACAGGTTGTGGTTTTTCCCTCTGCTGAGAATGCAGACGTAACCATAACTGTTTTGCATCCTTTGATTTCAGCCAGAGTGTACATAATATTGGTTCGTGCTGCTTTCAGTGCTTCACAAAGAGATGGACTGGGATTTTTTGTAATCAAATCCACATCTGATATTTCATGGAGGGCAACCTTTTTATTTTTAAAGGAAAGACTCATTTTCTTACTCCTTGTATTTCCTGCCGGGCAAACAAACACCCAAATTATATAATTACCATAGTATTTTACCACAAGAAAAAGTTTTTTTCAACAATTTTTACAAAAAATACTTGACAATAACAAAATTATACTGTATTATTTGATATAGTACAGTTAATACAGTTTAAAAAAGAAAGGAGGAACAGCATGTTTCAGCTTGACCACAAAGACCCAAGACCTATATATGAGCAGATAAAAGACAAGATTAAAGAGCTGATTATCTTGGGAGTTTTAAAAGAAAACGATAAGATTCCCTCTGTCAGGGAACTGGCAGGCACGCTTACTATTAACCCTAACACAATTCAGAAGGCATACCGCGATTTAGAGGCAGAAGGGTACATTTATTCTTTGAGGGCAAAGGGTAGCTTTGTAGCCCCAAAACGCGAGGTAGTAAAAAGAAGTGACACCGCAGAGATCTTAACTGAGTTGTCTGCTTTAGTGTCAAAAATCAGATTTTTAGGCATAACTTATGAAGAAGCAAATGAAATTCTCATAAAAGAATATAAAGGAAAGGAATGAGATACGTGATAAAAGTTAAAAATGTCTTAAAAACTTTCGGAGATTTTACCGCCTTGGACAACTTGACTATAAATGTTGAAAAAGGCTCTGTGTACGGATTGATCGGGCCAAATGGTGCCGGAAAAACTACAATACTAAAAATTTTAGCCGGCGTATACAAAAACAATTCAGGAAAGGTTGCAATAGATGGACAGGACGTTTTTGAAAATATGCAAATCAAGGAGCGTCTTACATTTATCAGTGACGATTTGTTCTTTTATTCTACATATACAATCAAAGATACTGCAAAATATTATGCGGGTCTTTACAAAAACTGGAGTTGGGAACGGTTTGAGTCTTTAAAAGAGATTTTTAAAATCGATGTAAACCGAAAGGTGAGAAGATTATCAAAGGGCATGCAAAAACAGGTGGCTTTTTGGCTTTCCATCTCTGCTCAACCCGACATTATGTTACTTGACGAGCCCGTTGACGGACTTGACCCTGTGATGAGGAGAAACGTGTGGAGACTGATGCTACAGGATGTGGCAGAGCGTGGTACTACCGTTTTGGTATCAAGCCACAACCTTCGTGAACTTGAAGATATATGCGACCACGTGGGTATTATGCACAACGGACGAATTGTTTTAGAAAAAGCGTTAGATGACGTAAAGGGCAACACCCATAAGCTTCAGGTGGCGTTCGAGGGTGATGTTTCTGCCGACTTGATTTCACAAATCAGGCCCATTCACCGCGAAACCTATGGCAGTGTAAATATATTTATTGTGAAAGGTGACAGCGATGAAATTGTAAAAATAGTTAAGGGTTTCTCTCCCCTTATCTGCGACATTCTGCCCCTTACATTAGAAGAAGTATTTATTTATGAGTTGGGAGGTTTAGGTTATGAGTTTGAAAACATCATTCTTTAATAAAACTTTAGTAAAATCAGACTTTAAACGTCTTTGGTGGATACCTGCAGTACACACCCTCTCGCTGTTTTTAATGTGTGTGTTTACATTTATGGAAAGATATTTCAACAGTCCCACAACAGGTGCAGTTTCGATGCGTTTTGAGCGAAACTGCGAGCTTGTCTATTCAACTCTTTACCGCTATATGATACCTTCATATGTTCTGGCATTAATCGTACCTGTGGCGTTGGCAGTTTCCCTCTTTTCAAATATGCAATCAGGAAAATCCTCAACATTTGCACACTCTGTACCCGTTTCCCGTGGTGCTACCTTTGTGTCACACGCGGTTTCAGGAATTATTATGTTCTTAATTCCCCTTGTGGTAAATGGTGTTATGCTTTTGGTTATGAGATTAGATTCAGGCTTTGCACAGACATTTTATGTGGCGCATCTTCTTAAATGCCTGTCGGTAGCTGCCATTTATAGCCTGATTGCATTCTCGCTGGCAACCGCAGTTGCCATGATTTGCGGAAATGTTGTTGCAAATTTTGTATTCACATATGTGTTTGC
>JAZNWB010000129.1:0-23104 GCA_045593125.1 Congzhengia sp.
GTACATTCCCATAAACTTAGCGAGCAGCGTTGCAATAACCATAAAGCCTGCTGTTTTTACAGTGTTCTTTACTCTGTCCATATCACAAAATTCCTTAATTTATATTATACATCTAAATTATTATAATATAATACCCAGGAATTGTCAACATTTCAGCTGATTAAAGTTTTGAAAAAACCTTGTATTTATGGGGAGTTTGAGGTTTTTGAAAAAAATATAAAAAAGTACTTGAAATTTATTTTTTTTTGTGGTATAGTATTTAAGGCAAAAATACGCACACGCAATGATTTTACGGACGGTGCCTTTTTATAAAGGTTTCCGTAAAATATGACTTGTGTGGAGGATTGCAAATAAAACCGGAGGTGACTTAAATGTCAGTAATTTCAATGAAACAACTGCTTGAAGCAGGCGTCCATTTCGGACATCAAACAAGAAGATGGAACCCTAAGATGGCTGAATACATCTTCACAGAAAGAAACGGTATCTACATCATCGACTTGCAGAAAACCGTTAAGAAAATTGAGGAAGCTTACGCTTTCATTAAGGAAGTAGCTGAATCAGGTAAGGAAGTTCTCTTTGTTGGTACAAAGAAGCAGGCTCAGGATTCTATCAAGGAAGAAGCTGAACGTGTTGGCATGTACTGGGTTAACGCTCGTTGGCTCGGCGGTATGATGACAAACTTCAAAACAATCAAAAAGAGAATCGACAGACTCGAACAGCTCACAAAAATGGAAGAAGACGGCACATTTGATCTTCTCCCCAAGAAAGAAGTTATCAACTTAAAAGCAGAACGCGAAAAGCTCGAAAAGTACTTAGGCGGTATCAAAGATATGAAGAAACTCCCCGGTGCTTTATTCGTAGTTGACCCCAGAAAAGAAAAGATTGCTATCGAAGAAGCTAAGAAACTCGGTATTCCCGTTGTTGCTATCGTAGATACAAACTGTGACCCCGAAGATGTTAATTATGTAATCCCCGGCAACGATGACGCTATCCGTGCGGTTAAGCTCATCGCTTCAACAATTGCTAACGCAATTATTGAAGGCAAGCAGGGCGTAGACGCTCTTCCCGTTGCAGAAGAAACAGAAGCAAACGCTGAAGAAATCAGCGAATAATCTATTTGGAGGTAATCACAATGGCTTTTACAGCTGCTGATGTTAAGACTTTAAGAGAAATCACAGGCTGCGGTATGATGGACTGCAAAAAAGCTCTTTCTGCTACAGACGGTGATCAGGAAAAAGCTATAGAATTTTTAAGAGAAAAAGGCTTGGCTACTGCTGAAAAGAAATCAGGCAGAGTTGCTGCTGACGGTATTGTATATGCAAACGTTGAAAACGGCGTTGGCGTTGTTTTAGAAGTTAACTCTGAAACAGACTTCGTTGCTAAAAACGATGAATTTTTACAGTTCGTTGCAGACGTTGCTAAGCAGATCAATGTTAACAACCCCGCTGATGTTGATGCATTACTCGCTGAAAACTTCATCGCAGGCGAAGGCACAGTAAAAGATGCCTTAGTTAACAAAATCGCCACAATCGGCGAGAACATGTCTATTAGAAGATTTGCTCGTTTCGACGGCGTTGTTGAAACATACATCCACGCTGGCGGCAAAATCGGTGTTATGGTTAAATTTGAAGTTGCAGACGCTAGCAAGGCAGAAGCTCCTGAATTCAAAGAATTTGCACGTGACGTTGCAATGCAGATTGCAGCTTTCAACGCTCAGTTCTTAGACCGTAACTCTGTTCCTGCTGACGTTGTTGCTAAAGAAACAGAAATCTTAATGGCTCAGGCTATGAACGAAGGCAAGCCCGCTAATATCGCTGAAAAGATGGTTGCAGGTCGTATCAACAAGTACTTCAAGGAAATCTGTCTTGTTGACCAGGCATTCATTAAGGATGACGAATTAACAGTTGCAAAGTATGCTGATACAATCGCAAAATCTATCGGAACAGAAATCAAAATCGTTGATTTCGTTAGATTCGAAAAGGGCGAAGGTATCGAAAAGAAAGAAGATAACTTTGCTGAAGAAGTTGCAAGCATGGTTAAATAATTTCTTTTCTGAATTTATTAATAAAATCTCCGGAATTCCCTTCCGGAGATTTTTTGTATCGGGAGGTGTAGACTATGAAAACAATGGCAGTAATATGCGAATACAATCCTTTTCATAACGGACACAAGTATCAACTCACACATCACAAAGAAGTCCTTGGTGCAGATAGCGTAATATGTCTTATGAGCGGAAGCTTTGTCCAACGTGGGGCTCCTGCAATATACGATAAATGGACAAGGGCTAAAGACGCTATATTAAACGGTGCCGATTTGGTCATTGAGCTGCCTGTTGTCTACTCTGCTCAATCCGCACAGCGTTTTGCCTCAGGGGCGGTAAATCTTTTGGATAAATTAGGTGTAGTAGATTTTCTTTCATTTGGAAGTGAGTGTGGAGATATTGATGCATTGAAAAAGGTTGCAGAAGTCATTAACAATCCCGAATTTAGCTCTTTAGTTGAAGAAAAGTTACAATCAGGTATAAGCTACCCTGCCGCAAGAACACAGGTAATAAAGGAGCACCATCCCGAATTAAATGAGGCTCTTATTTCAAATCCTAATAACATTTTATCCATTGAATACATCAATGCACTTAACAAAATCAACAGTAGTATCGAGCCAAAGACACTGTTGAGAAATCAGAGCTTTACATCAGCATCTGAAATAAGGGAAAGAATCTACTCAAATGAGAGCGTATCCGAATTAGTTCCCACGGAAACGAGAAAAACATACGATATGAGGGCTTATGACAATCTTGTTCTCTATCATTTCCGCAAAGAAAGTCCAACGGCTTTACAAAAGATTTGTGATATGGCCGAGGGCCTTGAAAACAGATTTAAGAAAGCTTCACAGTCTGCTGTGAGCTATGAGGAATTGGCAGAAGTCGTAAAGTCAAAACGCTATACAAGAACCAGGATTGACCGTATTTGTATAAACGCCTTACTTGGTATAGAAGACTGGCACACAGAATTAAAGCCTCAATATGCACGAATTCTGGCATTTAATTCGAAAGGTCAGGAGTTGCTTGCAAAGATGAAGAAAATGTCCCAAATACCGATCATCACGAAAGTAGCAGATGCTGTCCCCTATACAGAAGATTTTAAAATAACGCTTGAAAAAGACCTGTTGGCTACAGATATATACTCTATTCTCTCTAATAAGCCTGCAGGATTAGATTATAAAACATCCCCGATAAAATTATAAAAAAACGCCGTTGCAACGGCGTGTTTTTATTTTAGAATAATATTATGATAAACTGTGATACAAGGACAACTGCAACCAGTGCAATAGGGTATGTTGCTGCATAAGCTGCCGCTACATCCTCTGTTCCTGCAACATGGATAAGTGTTCCTAAAGCAGGAGTACTTGTCATACCACCTGTGATTGAACCTAATATGTTGAGTACATCAATTTTGAGAACATACTTCGCAAATATGAAGCCAGCAATCATAGGCAGAATTGTCATCGCTACACCATAGAAGAAATAATCAATTTTAAATTCCTGAACAAATCTTGCACCACCGGCAATACCGGCACCAATTAAGAACAGCATAAGTCCAAGTTCTCTGAACACCTTGAGTGTTGTTGCCGAAGGCATGATATTGATTTTTCCAACTTTACCAAAATGCCCGAATACTAAAGCAGTAAGCAGGCAGCCCCCTGTTGTTGTGAGAGAAAATGTTGTTCCGTCAAGTCCCTTGCTTGTAAGTGGTATTTTAATCATGCCAATTAAAATACCTATTACTGCAGCAATTGCAAAAGGTGCAATACCAAAATCATCAAGCTCAATCAGTTTGCCTGACTGTTTTTTAGCTGATTTTCCCTCATCTGCAGCCATAAGCTTTGCCTTTTCTTCTTCCATGTTTACCTTTAGTATTTTAGGCAATAACTGAACAAATAAAACAACACCGATTACACCAAATATGTATGCAATGCCATATCCTACAGAGACAAGCTGTTCCATTTCAGGTGTTGAAACCGAAGCTTTAGCCGCAGAAAACGCAGGTGTTGACGTAAGAGCACCGGCAAAAATACCGGATACTATTGCAGAGAGTTTTTCAATATCTGTTTCTCCCATAAGCTGACCCACAAAAACACATCCAACAGCCACAAGTCCGCCAACAACAATTATTACTAATCCTAAGAGAACATACGATGTGAAATTCTTCTTCATATTTCCAAAAAATTTAGGTCCTGCAATAAAACCGACCGATGCTACAAAAAGAATTAATCCCATATTTTCTACAATTTTAAGAGCATTTGTTGTGTCTGGAAGCTGTGCACACAAATCATCGTAGAATAGGCAGCCGAAAACAAGTGCCACTAAGAATACACCTGCTGTACCCAGAGAGACACCCTTAATTGTTATTCTTCCGACGGCGTACCCTACTGCGGCAATTGCAAAAACACAAAATACCAAAAAGGTAATTCCTGTAATGGGAATAACTCCTCCAAATAAATTCATTTAAAAAGACCTCTTTTCTTGTTTACGTCAGTCAAGGATAAGGGTAAACTCCTTATCCTTGAATTTTTATATTATTTTTTTCTTGTGTAGTCTGGTAATAACACGGGAGATACTTTCTCTGTATCTATACCTGCTTTTCCGATTTCAGCCTCAAACTTTTCAATGTGATCAAGTGTCAATTTACCAACTGTAACGTCCTTACATTTAGCACCTGCATTCTGACCTGCAATACGGCCAAATACGATAATATCGAGCAACGAGTTACCCATAAGACGGTTTTTGCCGTGAATTCCACCAACAGCCTCGCCTGCAACGTACAAGTTTTCAACATTTGTTGTCATACAGTCAGGGTTGATATCTAAACCACCATTTTGATAATGAAGTGTGGGATATACTAAGATAGGCTCTTTGCGGATATCAATTCCGTATTTTGCAAACATTCTCCACATAGCAGGAATTCTGCTCATAATAGTACCTTCGCCACCGATTTCCTCAATCATAGGAGTATCAAGCCATACGCCTAAACCATTACCTGTGTCTACGCCATTTCCACGCTCACGACATTCACGGATAATTGATGCTGCTGATACGTCACGTGTTTCTAGCGGATGCATAAATACATCGCCATTTACGTTTACTAGTTTTGCACCAAGTGAACGTACTTTTTCAGTAACAAGCGCTCCGAAAATCTGTTCAGGGAATGCTACACCTGTGGGATGGTACTGTAAGGTTTCTGCATATAAAAGCTTTGCACCTACACGATAACCTAAAACAAGACCGTCTGCTGTTGCACCGTAATGATTTGATGTGGGGAAACCCTGATAGTGCATACGACCTGCACCACCTGTAGCGATGATAACAGTTTTAGCTTTTGCCACCATAAGCTCTTTTGTTTCCATGTTCATCAACACTGCACCGGCAGCTTTACCATTTTCGTCCAAAATAAGCTCAATAGCTGCTGTAAAATCTATAACAGGGATATTACGGTTTAACACTTCATCACGGAGTGTTCTCATTATTTCGGCACCTGAATAGTCTTTAGCTGCGTGCATTCTTTTTCTTGATGTACCGCCGCCATGAGTTGTGATCATTGTGCCGTCTTCTGTTTTATCGAATTCAACACCTAAGTTTGATAACCACTGAATAGCTTCAGGAGCATTGCAAACGAGCTGTGATAAAAGTTCACGCTTTGCTGCAAAGTGACCGCCACCGAATGCATCTACAAAGTGAGTTGCAGGTGAATCGTTGGGCTTATCTGCAGCCTGGATACCACCCTCTGCCATCATTGTATTGGCATCGCCTATTCTTAATTTTGTAACAATCATAACCTTAGCACCTGCGTTATCTGCTTCAATTGCAGCAGATGAGCCTGCACCGCCACCACCGATAATCAAAACATCTGTTTCGTAGTCGGGATTTTCAAGATCTACACAGTTTTTAGAAATTCTTGAATGTGCCTGAAGAATTTCTGCCAATTCTGTGGGAACCTTTTCTCCTTTGTTAGGACCGATTTTAAGTTCTCGGAATTCGTCCTTTTTATAGTCAGGATGGAAAGCCGCAAGCAAGTCTTCTTTCTGCTTTGCAGTCATACGTTCAGGTTCTAATGCTATATTTTTTTCTCTTGCAGCTTCAACTGCTGCAAGTGATTTCTGAAATTTTTCTGAATACATCTGCTCTCCTCCTTACTTTTCGATATCTCTGTTGTTGTAGAGTTCTTTCATTTCATCTATGGGCTTTTGCATCAACGCTTCAATTAACTCTTTAAAGTCGCCATTGTTGATTTCTTTAACTCTGTCTTCTAAGTGTCCGCAACCGGGAGCTAAGTATTTTCCGTTAATTCTTCTTGCAAGCATCGCTACCTGAGGATGCGAAATACCTGCAGGACATCTTGAAGAACAAACACCACACATTACGCAGTCAAAGGATTCTTCTGCACACTTTTCAAAATCGCCACGCTGAGCATATGCAATGTACTGCATTACGTTTAATTCCTGTGTACAGCTCTTTGTACAAGCATTACAGCCTATGCATGCGTAAATTTCAGGATAAAGCTGCATCATAACTGATTCTGTTACGGGCACTGTTTCAATATCGTAAACCTGCTTAACAAGAGGGAAGAAAGGTAGAGTTGCAATGTACATATTGTCCTCAACCTTTGTCTGGCAAGCAAGACAGGCTTTTAATTCCTTGTCGCCCTTAATGCGGTAAATTGTTGCACACGCACCGCAGAAGCCGTTACGGCAACCGCAACCACGGACTAACTGATAGCCTGCGTATTCCATGGCTGTCATAATTGTTAAATTTTCCGGCACTTCGTACTTCTTGCCGAAAAGAAAAATATTAACCATTTTTTCCATGATATCTCTCCTTATTAATACTCGTCCGGAAGTTCTTCCAACTCGTCGCAGCGGAATACCGGGCCATCTTTACAAACATATTTTGAGCCTACATTACATCTACCGCACTTACCAACGCCACACTTCATTCGAAGCTCTAATGTAGTATAAATCTGTGTTTTATCAAATCCTAATGATGTGAGCCCTTCAAGTGTGAACTTAATCATTATCGGAGGTCCGCAAAGTACCGCAGTTTTGTTTGTATCAAAGCCGAGTTCTTTAACGTAGTTGGGAACAAAGCCTACATGACCGTCCCATCCCTCCTGAGGATTGTCAATTGTTAAGTGTACATTTACACCGGCATCGTTAGACCATTCTTCGATGATTTCTTTATAGTCCAACAAATCATCCTTACTTCTTGAACCGTAAACGATATCAATATCTCCGTAACGGTCGCGGTAATGTCTGCAGTAGTTAATTACAGAACGTAATGGCGCTAAACCTACACCACCAGCTATAAAGAGCAGGTTTTTTCCTGCAAATACGTCGTCAACAGGGAAAGGATTACCATAAGGTCCGCGGATGGTAATCTGCTGACCTACTTCTGCCTGATGGAGCCACTCTGTTACGCAACCACATTTTTTAATGGAAAATTCCATGAATTCAGTGTTTGTAGGTGATGATGTGATAGAAAACATCGCCTCACCTACACCGGGAATTGAAAGCATTGCACACTGTCCGGGACGATGGTCAAAAGCTTTCTTGCCATCAGGTGTAACAACTCTGAATGTTTTTATGTCGGGTGTATCAATTCTTACGTCTGTAATGACACCGATTTTAGGGATTAAGGTTTCTTCCATTTTATTCATTTACTTTCCCTCCAATCTTTTTCATTACTTTTACAATATTCATAGAAATAGGACACTTAGCCAAACATCTTCCGCAGCCTACACAACCGAAAATTCCTTCGTTGTTTTCAGGGTAATATACCAGCTTATGCATAAAGCGCTGACGGAAACGTTCTTTCTGTGAAATACGGTTATTGCCGTGTGCCATCTTTGTGAAATCTGAATACATACATGAATCCCAACATCTGTAACGGATTACACCATTGCCTGTATTGAAATCCTTGATGTCATAACACTGACAAGTAGGACAAACAAATGTACATGTGCCGCAACCAAGACAAGTTGCAGATAATTCGTCCCATTCGGGAGCATTAAAGAATTTGTTTGTCTTGCCGCCACCAAAAGCATCAGCTTTTAAATCCTTTAAAGGAAGCTTTTTCATTATAGCTGCAATTTTTTCTTTTTCAGCCTCAACCGCTGCACCATCGCACTCTTCTGTAAGGCTTTCTATATTCTTCATAAAGGCTTCGCCTTTTTCTGTGTTTGCTTTAAAATATACGCTATCTTCTGTCTTCCATGCTGTTACATCACCGAGAGGATTTGTAGCATCAATGTTTTCAAATGTTTGACAGAAACAGGTTTCTGAAGGCTTAGAGCAAGCAACTGACACGATAACGCCATGCTCACGGCGTGATGCGTAGAAGCTGTCTACAGGATCTGCTAAGAATACTCTGTCTAAAATATCAAAGCTCCTTACATCACAGGCACGAACACCGAAAATAACGAAATCCTCTGTTTCGCATCTTATATCGGTAAGCTCAATGTTTTTGCCAGATGTTTTAAATTCCATCAAATTTTCAACCTGAGGGAAGAAGAAATCTTTGGGACTTCTTACTGTGTTTAAAGCATTACTCCACTCTTTGCCCTCGGACCATTCCGTGTAAACTGCAACGCCGTCGCTGCCGTCTACAGGAAGATATAATTTGTTGGTTTCGGAGATTTTAGCAAAAATCTTATTTATCGAATCTAAAGAACATTTACGCATCAGTTTCCCCCCTGTCAAAAACCTCACCGGGCTCTAAATCCTCAGTGGTATAGTCAACTAAAGGTGCACGTGAGCCAACTTCTGCACCTGCCTGATATTCGCCGTAAAATTCGTTAATATCCTTAATAAATTTACGATTTAAAAGGTGCAAGGGAATATTCTGAGGACATACTCTTGAACATTCGCCACAGTCTGTGCAACGACCCGCAACGTGGAAAGCTCTTATAATGTGGAACATCTTTTCTTCAAAGCTGTTTGCAGGAGCTTTATTTTCAACACTTGATTCAGGATTGTCAAATACGCACTTCTCACAAGTACATGCAGGACAAGCATCACGGCATGCATTACAACGAATACAACGTGAAAGTTCATTCTGCCAAAAGCTGAATCTTTCATCGGGAGTCATAGACTCAAGGCGTGCTACCTCATCAAAACGATTAGACTCAATAACTTCGCCATCTTCTCCCATTAATTCATCGTATGCAACATGCTTTTTACTCTTACAGTTTACGCATCTTTCTGCCATTACATCTTTTGCACCAACTAAAACGGGAGCATCTGCATATAATGTTGAAATCTTCAGGCTTTCGCCGTCAGCTTCAATAGAAACTACACCTTCGCCGACGATTTCCTTGACCTTTGAAATGTCTGCCATACCTTCGCAGGGAATACCAACAACGTATACCTTTTCTCTGTCAAATCTGTGTTCTGTCAAGAGTTGATTGAAACTGTATGTGTCGCAAGGCTTTAAGAAAACAAGAATTTTTCCATCATATTTTCCTGTCTGTGCAACTAAATACTTTGAAAAATTCGCACCACAAAAATCGTTCCATACGAAGTTTTCTTTTACTTCTTCTGCTGATTTAAAAACAGCGGGGGTAATATCATAGTCAAATTCACCGCGACTCCAACCTAATACTGCTGAAACTGTACCATCAGAAAGCAAAGCCACTGCTTTTTCTATTAACTGATCTTGTGTTATTTTTTGCATCTCAGATCCTCCAATCTCTTGTTTTCTCCGAGAGATGCTACTGTTTCAGCAAATTCGTTCATTGTTGCCGCAAACTTAGCACCTTCTGCCGCTGAAACCCATTCAACACGGGTACGCTCTTTTTCAATGCCTAAAAAGTCTAACATTGAGAAAAGTGCTGCCATTCTGCGACGTGTATAGTAGTTACCTGATGTGTAGTGACAGTCACCGGGGTGACATCCGCAAATGATTACGCCGTCAGCACCGCGCTGAAAAGCACGCAATATAAACATGGGGTTTACTCGACATGAGCAGGGAACGCGAATGATTTTAACGTCCGCAGGATAATTTAAGCGGTTGTTTCCTGCAAGGTCTGCACCGGCATAAGAACACCAGTTGCAGCAAAAAGCAACTATTAGGGGTTTATATTCTTTTACTTGCATATTGCGTCCACCTCCGCTATAATCTGCGAATTTGAAAATCCCTTAAGGTCCATAGCACCTGAAGGACAAGCAACTGTACATGCACCGCAACCCTGACAAACTGCAGGATTAACTGATGCAACACGTCTGATTTTTGTTGTTCTGTTGGGCATACGGAATTCTTTATCCTCGTATGTGATAGCGCCATAAGGACAAACCCTTTCACATGAAGAACAACCGTTACACATTAATTCGTTCGAGTGTGCAACGCAGGGGTTACCTGTAAGCTTATCTTTAGCCAGGAGTCCGATAACTTTTGATGCTGCAGCACCCGCCTGAGAAACTGTTTCAGGAATGTCTTTAGGACCCTGACACGCACCTGACAGGAACACGCCTGCGGTGGGACTTTCAACAGGACGAAGCTTGGGATGTGCTTCTGTAAAGAAATCGTTTGTATCCATACTTGCTGTAAGCATTGTAGCTAAAGGACGAGCTGATTTGTCAGGCTCGATTGCCGCAGCTAAAACAACAAGATCTGCATCAATATGAAGCTGCTTGTTAGAAAGCAGGTCAGATGCCTGAACCTTTAACTTGTCACCCTCAGGTGTTACTTTGCCTACCATACCCTTGATGTATTTAACACCGAACTCTTCTACTGCTCTTCTATAGAATTCGTCGAAGTTCTTACCGGGTGTTCTCACATCTATATAGAATACATAAACATCTGTGTCGGGATACTTATCACGAGTAAGCATCGCGTGCTTTGCCGTGTACATACAACAAATCTTTGAGCAGTATTCCTTGCCTTTTTCGTTACATGCATCACATCTTGAACCTACACACTGAACAAATACGATTGTTTTGGGAGACTTACCATCTGAGGGTCTCTCCAGATGTCCTGCTGTGGGTCCTGCCGCATTTGTGAGACGCTCAAATTCTAAAGATGTAATAACGTCTTTTGACTGATTGTATGCAAATTCATCGAATTTTTCCATACTAATGGGATTAAAGCCTGTTGCAACTACGATTGCTCCGTACTTTTCTTCGATGATTTCGTCTTTCTGTGTGTAATCGATTGCACCTGCAGCACAAACTCTTGCACAAAGACCGCACTTTCCGTTTTTCAACATATTACAAGCATTGGGGTCAATTGTAGCAACCTTTGGAACTGCCTGAGCAAAAGGAATATAGATTGCAGGTCGGTTGTCCATACCAAGGTTAAACTCGTTGGGGTTTTTCTTCATAGGACACTTGTCAACACAAGCACCGCAACCTGTACAAATATCTTCTTTAACGTAGCGGGCTTTCTTTCTGATTTTTACATCAAAGTTACCCACAAAGCCGCCAACCTCTTCTACCTCACTGTAGGAGAAGATTCGGATTTTTTCATTCTGTGCAACGTCAACCATTTTAGGTGTCAAGATACAAGCCGCACAGTCAAGTGTGGGGAATGTTTTATCAAGTTGTGCCATCTTACCGCCGATAGTAGGTTTTGTCTCTACTATGTCAACAGGGAAACCGGCATCAGCAATATCTAAAGCTGTCTGAATACCTGCAATACCGCCGCCAATAACTAAAGCACGTTTTGTAACAGGTGACTCACCGGGTGTCAAAGGTGTGTTTAAGTTTACCTTGGCAACTGCAGCTTTTCCTAATATAATTGCCTTTTCGGTACCTGTTGTCATATCCTTGTGTACCCATGAGCACTGCTCTCTTATGTTTGCAATCTCAACCATGTAAGGATTTAATCCTGCAGCCGCTGCTGTTTTTCTGAATGTCGCCTCGTGCATACGGGGAGAACATGAGCACACAACAATACCAGTTAAGTTGTGCTCAGCTATTGCATTCTTGATTATATCCTGTCCTGCCTGAGAACACATATATTGATAGTCGGTGGAAAAGACCACGCCAGGTTCATTCTTTAAGGCTTCTGCCACAGCATGAACATCAACTGTACCTGCGATGTTACTTCCGCACCAACATACGAATACGCCAACTCTCTGCATTTTGTCCTTTCCTCCTTATTTTGTATATTTTCTGAATGCACTGACGATTAACTGCTGAGGAGTTTCATCGTCAATTAGCTCTGGAATGTCATTTACCGTTAAATGGTTCTTGCCCTGCTGTCTTACTACAGCCAGGCGTACTGCTTCTACAAGCTTTGCAGGCTGAACATTTCTGGGGCATCTGTCAATACACGCAAAGCAAGACAAGCACTTATACAACGATTCTGAATTCATAAGCGGTTCAAGGTCACCAGTTTCTACCATGCTCACAAACTGATGGGGATGATATTCCATCTCATCAAATGCTGGGCATGTTGCGGAACATTTGCCGCATTTCATACATTTTTTCGGATTCACTCCGCTAGAGCGAAGGATTTCTTCCTGAATAAAATTCTTATTCATTTGTATCCTCCTTTACTCCAAGTGCTTCTGCTAAAAGTTCTGTAATATAAACCACAGGAATATCAGCACCATTTTTGATTAGGTTATATTTACAAAGAGGACATGCGGTAATAATCATATCAGCACCTGCTGCTTTTGCATTTTCTACAACTGCATTACTCTTTGCTTTTGCAAGGTCTGGGCTTTCCATTGAAATATAACCGCCACAACACTCATTACGCATAGCATACACCACAGGTGTAGCACCAATTGCACGAATGAAATTCTCCATTATCTGGGGATTTTCAGGGTCGTCCATCTGTATAACATTGTTAGGACGAAGTAAAAGGCAACCATAATATGCTGCGATTTTTTTGCCCGACAGAGCATTTACTACTTTTTCTTTTAAAGCGTCAAAACCAACTAAATCACGAAGCATCTCGAGATAGTGATACACTTGTGTTTCACCTGCGTAAGGAGTTTCCTCTGCCATATAGTTATTAACTTTTGCGGCAAATTCAGAATCCGTCTGCATTGCATGGTTTGTCTGCTTAATTACATTGTGACAAGCTGAACAAACTGACACCAAAGGCTGTTCCTTTGCCGCAGCATCTTTTAACGCACGAACAGAAGAAAGCTTTGTAGCAATTTCGTTTTTGGCGGTAGTAAAAACACCGCCACAGCATTGCCAGTCCTGGATTTCTTCCAAAGTAATCCCTAAAACTTCTGCCGACTTACGAGCGTACTCATCTAAGTCTTTCGCTTTGTTTTTTAAGGTACATCCCGGGAAATAACTTACCTTCATTCTCCTACCTCCGTTTATACCATTTCTTCCGGATGGAATACTTCGTCAAATTTTTCTGCTGTTAAAAATCCCAACTCTACACAAGCTTCCTTTAAAGATATGTTATCTTTGAAAGCTTTCTTTGCAGTTTTTGCTGCATTCTCATAACCAATGTAGGGGTTTAATGCAGTAACCAGCATCAATGACTTGTGCAGTTTGTGGTGCATTTTTTCTTTGTTTGCAACTATGCCAACTGCACAGTTTTTATTAAATGAAACTATGGCCTCAGCTAAGAGTCTTGCTGACTGTAGGAAGTTGTAAATACACACGGGCATAAACACGTTAAGTTCAAAGTTACCCTGAGATGCCGCCATACCTACCGCAACATCATTACCCATAACCTGAACAGCTACCATTGTTACTGCTTCACACTGTGTGGGATTTACTTTTCCGGGCATAATTGATGAACCGGGTTCATTTTCAGGAATAAAAATTTCGCCAAGACCATCTCTGGGACCTGATGCTAACCATCTAATATCATTCGCAATCTTCATCATATCACAAGCTAATGCTTTTATTGCACCATGAGCAAATACAAGCTCGTCTTTAGATGTTAATGCATGGAATTTGTTAGCTGCTGTAACAAAAGGTTTTCCTGTAATTTTGCCAACCTCTTCTGCAACACGCTCTGCAAAGCCATTAGGTGCGTTAAGTCCTGTACCTACTGCAGTACCGCCAAGTGCAAGCTCAAGCAAAGGCTCAACAGAACGGCGGATAAGTTCAACATCTTTTTCAAGACTTGAACGCCAGCCGCTGATTTCCTGACTGAATGTGATAGGTGTTGCATCCTGAAGATGTGTTCTTCCACTCTTTACAATTCCTTCATTTTCTTTTTCAAGTCTTTTGAACGTTTCTATAAGTTCACAAGCTGCGGGAATAAGTTTATCCTCTAAAATCAACACCGCTGCAATATGCATTGCAGTAGGAAATGTGTCGTTTGATGACTGCCTCATGTTTGAGTCGTCATTGGGATGAAGCAGTTTTTTTCCAATAATCTGGTTTCCGCGGTTTGCAATTACCTCATTGGCATTCATGTTTGACTGTGTGCCTGAGCCTGTCTGCCAAACAACCAACGGAAAATTATTATTTAATTTACCTGCCATGATTTCATCACAGGCCGCTTTTATTGCTTCTAACTTTTCGTCTGTCATTTTTTCAGGACGAAGAGCATTATTTGTTATTGCAGCTGCTTTCTTTAAAACTCCAAACGCATGGACAATTTCTTTAGGCATTGTTTCTATACCAACACCTATTTCAAAGTTTTCGTGGCTTCTCTGGGTCTGAGCTGCCCAAAGGCAATCTGCAGGAACCTTTACTTCACCCATGGAGTCATGTTCAATACGATATTCCATCATTTTACTCCCTTTCTGTTACATGTTATATTTCAATACTGCTAATTACTTCTTTTAATCTTTCTGCGCTTTTGTGAAGTGCCTTTACTTCTTCCTCAGTTAAAGGAAGCATTATTTTTGTATGGGCACCTTTTTCACCAACAATATTTAAAAGGCTCAAACATACATCATCTATGCCGTATTCACCATGAAGCATCGTAGATACTGTAAGAGTTGTATCAATACCGCTCAACAGGCACTTACAAATATGACATACAGACATAGATACCGCATAAAATGTTGCACCCTTGCGCTGGATTACGCTTGCACCTGATTTGCGGACATATTCTTCAACCTCACATTTATCAAGCTCTGGATATTCTCCAGAGTTTAATACTGCATCGTGAAAATCTTCTATAGGAACATTTGAAATGTTTGCAACAGACCACGGAACGAAAGCAGAATCGCCGTGCTCACCCAGAACGTATGCGTGCACGTTTTTCTGGTTTACAGAATAATATTCTGCAACTCTCGCACGAAGACGGGCTGTATCTAAAATTGTACCTGAACCGATAACACGTTCCTCAGGAATGCCTGTGTATTTGCAGAATACATATGTTAATACATCCACAGGATTACTTACAATAACAAATGTCGCATCGGGAGCATGTTTTACAATCTGGTCTGCAACTGATTTTAAAATATTTACATTTGTCTGAGCAAGATCTAATCTTGACTGGCCAGGTTTTCTTGCTACACCGGAGGTAATTATTACAATATCAGAACCCTCAGCGTCTTCATAGTCACCTGCATATACTATTGAAGGGTTGCAAAAAGGAATACCCTGTCTGATATCAAGAGCCTCGCCAATTGCTTTTTCTCCATTGATATCTATCATGACAATTTCAGATGCAAGACCCATTACTGTCAAAGAATATGCAATTGTTGAGCCTACGCTACCTGAACCGATTACTGTGATTTTATTCATTAAAATAACCTCTCTTTTTAAGGATTTCAAGAGATTGTCTAAAATTTAACAATCTCTTTTACACCTAAAACAATATACCTTATACATTATAATACGTTCTTCTACATTTTTCAAGAGCAAATTTCGTTTTTTTGACAAATATTTTGTTTTTTACACAAAATAAAAGCAGTAGTTTTAAAACTACTGCTTTTATTTATATTCAACCTTTTCAAAAACCTTCCCTATTGTCTCAAAAAGTTCCTTATTTTTTATATTTTCTTTATTTTCCACCACTATCTTCTCAGGTGCCAAAGTTATGAGAATACTTATAAGCAAGTCGTCATATCCTTCTCGCCTCATATCCTCAGGAGAAACAAACTCTGACAGACATCTGTTGGTTATGTCCTGTCTTTTTTGATTTAATATTGTATACATTCCGTATCTGTTTACAATAAGGTATATAATATCAGGACGTGCGTCCTGCACGCTGACAAAATACCTTAAGAGTTCGATAAAATCCTCATACTCACGGTTTAAATAATATATGTCTACCAAATCCTCGCTCAGAGCATTGAGAATTTTTTCATACTCATAAAATCTAAAATTTACCATACCTTCAACATTGCAGTTTGTATTCTCCTCAAAATATCCTCTGAGTATTTTTTCAACTATCTCCGCTCTGTCCTGATTTTCTACGTCATCTTTTGTCTTTACTATTTCATTTACAGTATACACAGGGATATCAGGATAGTTTTTTTGTATTATTCTTTTTAGAATTTTCGCCTCGTATCTTTCAATTATATACTTTGCCAACGCCTTTATATATTTGTCATATTCTGAAGGATTCGAAAAGTCTACCACCGCATAGGTATATTTTTCGTCGTAAAATACAGTTTTTATAGGAAACTCTCTTTGGGATACTATTTTCTGGTTTTCCAGAGTTTTGTCCTTTCGAAAACTTACTCTTATCAGGTTATTCAAAATTACACCTCATTGATTTCGTTTCGAAAATATTATCTGCGGTATTTTGAATTAAATACTAAAAATTGTACCGATATCAGTAAGAGGAAAATCATCAAAATATTCACATTTGCTAAAGCTTTTCATTTTTTCAAAATCAGGGTGCTTGCTCACATCACCAAAAAATAAAAAATTACCCTCAACAATACCTGACGCACCGCCTATAAATCCGTAATCATACCCTGCTAATTTCACATATCCGGGGGATATTCCCAAAACAGGCACATCGTTTTTTAAACATTCTTTATAAATGCTTTCGTCTGCAGTAATTATCCCGCTATCGCACACCGCAGCAGAGCATTTTGTATAACCCTGACTCACATTTATAAGGTTTATGTTTCTTTTCCTCAACTCTTCCTTTACCACAGTATCTGTACAATCCGCCTTTGAAAATGCAAAGTTTTTATACACCAATACATTATATGCGATGTCACGCGGATAGTGAGGGGAAAGCTCAGTATTGCCACAAATTACTCTGCTTCCTAGATACCCTTTATAATAACTGTAGCTATCAGGACTGCAGACAAACACATCTTCTATTTGTGTCAAAGTCATATCAGGATGACAACTGACAGGTTTTTGTATTTTTTCGCATTCAAAAGATGGGATGATCTCATGATTCTTACCCCATTTTAAAACCGCCGTATCTATAAATTCTCTATTGATTATTATAGCCATGATTTCCTCTTGTTTTATTTCTTAATTTTTGATATAATTATTTTATCAAGTATTATTAAAAAAATCAACTACGGGAGTGTTATTATGGTATATGTATTTTTAGCTGACGGTTTTGAAGAAATTGAAGCATTAGGAACTGTGGATATTCTGCGTCGCAGCGAATTAGATGTTAAGACTGTTTCCATTAACGAAACTTTAGAAGTCATGGGAACTCACGGAATAAAAGTATTTGCTGATATTTTAACAGATGAAGTAAAGGAAGAAGAAGTTGACGCTATCGTTCTTCCCGGTGGACTTCCGGGTGCTGACAATTTGGAAAACTGCAAGTTTGTTACAGACTTAATAACAAAGGCAAACAACGAAGGAAAAATAATCGCAGCAATCTGTGCTGCACCAAAAATTCCCGGTGTAATGGGGCTTTTAAATGGATTACGAGCTACTTGCTACCCCGGTTTTGAAGGTAAGCTTTTTAGCGCCAAAACCTCTCACAAGCGTCTTGTGTGCGACAAAAACTTTATAACAGCCAAAGGTGCAGGTGTAACAGACGAATTTGCGGTTGCCATTGCCAAAGCTTTAGGTAAAGGCATTGCTGCAAAGCGTGCAGTAAAAGGAATGTTTTATTAAACTTCATAATAATATAGATAACAACTGATTTATTTAGAAAGGTAGTCTTTATGAAAAAGTTGTTATCTTTATTTTTGTGCATTTGTCTTTTTGTTCCCGCACTCCCAGTATCTGCTGAGGCACCCCTGGAGCTTTCAGCAAAGTCTGCTCTTTTAATGGAAGCATCAACGGGAAAAGTTCTTTTTGAAAAAGCATCTCACGAAGCTCTCCCCCCTGCAAGCGTGACCAAAATCATGACTATGCTCCTAGTTATGGAAGCTCTCGATTGCGGTCAATATACCCTAGATGACATGGTACCTGTTTCAGCATTCGCCGCATCTATGGGTGGCTCACAGGTATTTTTGGAAGAAAACGAACAGATGAGTGTTCACGATATGTTGAAAGCCGTTGCCGTTGCATCAGGTAATGACGCCGCAGTAGCATTGGCGGAATTCACCGCAGGCTCACATCAGGGATTTGTGGATAAGATGAACCAACGTGCAAAAGAGCTTGGCATGAATGACACAAACTTTATCAACTGCAATGGTTTGGATGAGGCAGGTCACGTTACATCTGCCAATGACATTGCACTTATGTCCCGCGAGATAATGCGTCACCCTAAGATTTTTGAATATACCACTATATGGATGGATTCACTACGCGATGGCTCTTTTGGTCTTGTAAATACAAATAAGCTTGTGCGTTTTTATCAGGGAGCAACAGGATTAAAAACCGGTTCTACCAGCGTTGCAGGCTTTTGTATTTCCGCTACTGCAAAGCGTGACAATATGGACTTAATTGCAGTAGTTATGGGTGCCCCCACATCAAAAGAAAGATTTGCCGATGCTACAAAAATGCTCGATTACGGCTTTGCAAATTACGGTATATGTTCATCCTTAGTTAAAGATGATGAGCTTACTCCCATAACCGTAAAAAAAGGTATTGAAGATACAGTGGAAATTGGTCTTGCCGAGGGCTTTTCACTCCTTATGGAAAAAAGCAAAATTGCCAATATGGAAAAAACAATCACGTTGCCTGACCACGTGGAAGCGCCTGTTCATAAAAACCACAAGGTGGGATATGTAGAGTTTTTCTCAGAAGGCAAGTCCGTAGGTAAATGCGACATAGTAGCCAAAAAAGATATTAAGGCCGAAAACCCCTGGGGTATGATGAAACGAATTGCAAGCTACTATTTTCACGGAAAATAATTAAGAGGCTCATTACGAGCCTCTTAATTTTGCTTTTTTACTATTTTATAGTCATCCCCATCACGGAAGTATGGACACTTTTTATAACGGGATGACATTATTCTCATCATTTCATCCTCGTCAATACTCACATCACAAACGTACATTTCGTATTCATCATCATATGTATAATTGACACAGGACTCACAAAGTATATCTGCCATATTTCCTCCTATCGCTTACCATTAAGGATATTTAATTCCCCCTCAGACAAGTGACGCCATTTACCTTTGGGGAGATTTCCTAAATGCACATTGCCGATGCTCACACGCTTAAGCTTGATAACAGGAAAACCAATTGCCTCACACATTTTTCTTATCTGACGGTTTTTTCCTTCGGAAATTGTTATATTAAGCTGTGTCGTGTTCTCTCTTGTTTCTGCTATATCTACCCTTGCAGGCTTGGTAACATATCCGTCAATCTCAACACCTTTTCTTAATTTCATAACATGTCCAACATCGGGAGTGCCTGAAACTATAGCATGATATTTTTTTGGAATGTGTTGTGTGGGGTGAGTCATGCGATAGGCAAAATCGCCATCGTTAGTCAAAAGCAGCAACCCCTCACTGTCGTAGTCAAGTCTGCCCACAGGATAAAGACGGGCATCAATATCTGCCACAAGCTCCATAACAGTTTTTCTGTCAAATTCATCCTTTGCCGTAGTTACATAGCCTTTTGGTTTATTGAGCATAATGTAATAAAGCTTCTTTTCAGGACGGATTAGTTCACCGTCCAAAAAAACCTTGTCATTATCCATATCTACTTTTGTGCCAAGCTCGGTTATGATTTTTTTATTTACCTTGACTCTGCCTGCCAATATTATATTTTCTGCTTCTCTGCGGGATGCAATTCCGCAACGAGCCATAAATTTTTGAAGTCTTTCGGGCGTAGCCATTGTTCTCCTCCGTAAAAGTTGATACAGTTATTTTACTATATTTTCTTACAAATCGCAACCGTAAGTCAGCAACTTTTTGAAATTTTCAAATATTTTCCCCTTTTCTTCTCTGTATTCCACTCCTGCTGACGCTATCAGGTTTATTGTTTTTTGAGGTTTTCCGCAATAATATACTGTTAAATCTCCTATTACCTCTCCTTCAGTTATTGGGGCTGTTACACTTTCAGGAATATTGCATTTAACTGTTATATTTTTAAATTTGTCGTTCTTGTTTTCTGTTATAACGAAATCCTCTTCTGCTGTAAGCTCCACACTTTTTGATGTGCCGCAAATTACAGGCACTGTATTTACTGTCATCCCTGCAGCTATAACAGTAAATCTCGCCGTGTTATTGAAGGCAAAATCCAGCATCTCCCTGTGGTCGTTCCAGTCATCAGGCGCATTGAGGGTAACAGCAATCACCTTTACTCCATTTCGTTCAGCAGAAGTTACTAAACATCTTCCTGATTTTTTTGTAAAACCCGTTTTCACACCTGTGCATCCATCATACATTCTGAGCATCTTGTTGTGGTTTGAAACGGTCTGTGTGCCTTCTAATATCAGCTTTGATTTTGTAGAAACTATTTCGCAAAATTTCGCGTTTTTCATAGCCTCACGAGAAATTATTGCCAAGTCATATGCAGTAGTAAAATGACCCTCTTCATCAAGTCCGTTGGGATTTTTAAATGAAGAGTTTAACGCCCCGATTTGATGTGCTTTTTCGTTCATTAACTTTGCAAATTCCAAAACCGAACCGCTAACTCCCTCTGCTATTGCAACTGCTGCATCGTTTCCTGACTGGAGCATAAGACCATAAAGCAAATCCTCCATAGTTGCCTTCTGTCCTGCCTTTAAATAGAGACTTGTTCCCTCCTTGCCTGCAGCATTTTTAGACACTGTTACAATCTGGTCAGACTTTGAATTTTCCAAAGCTACCAATGCCGTCATAATCTTTGTAGTGCTTGCCATTGTGTGGCGCTTTTCCATGTTTTTATCATAAATAACACGACCTGTGGCAGCGTCTATTACGCAGGCACACTCTGCCGACACAGAAATTGCCTCAATACTATATGAATTCATAAACAGGATAAAAGTCATTAAAATAAAAGAAAATACAGGTTTCAAAATCACTACCTCCGTCAATATTTACTAAATTATATGAATTGAAAAGATTAAATATCTGTTAAATTTGAAAAAAACCTTTGCAAAACTAACAATATATGGTATACTATATACATAAAGAGAAAACAGATTATTGTTTTCCTCATAAGAAAAGGAGTGACGGTTATGAAAATCACAATCACAGGTAAGCAGATTGATTTAACAGATGGTCTTAAGGCAAGGGTTGAAGAAGCCTATGCAAAGCTTGACAAGTACTTTTCAAAAGAAACAGAAGCAATGGTCACTTTGAGCGTTCAGCGTGACGAGCAGATTGTTGAAGCTACTATCCGTTCAGGTAATCTGATAATCCGTGTAGAAGAAGCTACTCCCGATATGTACGTATCAATCGACACATCAGTCGATGTTTTAGAGCGCCAGCTCCGTAAAAACAAAACAAGAATGGAAAAGAGAATGAAGAAGGAATTCACTGAAACTGTTATATTTGATAGAATTCCCGCTCTTCCCGTTGACGATGAGGCTAGTCAGATTGTGAGAGTTAAGGCTATTGAAACAAAGCCTATGTCTCCTGAGGAGGCTGTTCTGCAGCTTGACCTTATCGGCCACGAATTCTTTATTTTCACAAACGATAAGACCGGCGACAAGAACCTCGTTTACCGCAGAAAGAAAGGCGGCTACGGTTTAATCGAAATCGACTAATTAACCATTGTGTGTGCCGTCGGGTAACCGACGGCACATTTTTGTAAAATATAAAGAGGTATTTATGGAAACTCGTTCAAAAAAAATAATTTCTAACAATAAAAAAGCATATCACGACTATTTTATTGACGAAAAATTTGAGGCAGGAATTGAACTTTTCGGTACTGAAGTAAAGTCAATAAGAGCAGGTCAGGTAAACCTAAAGGACAGCTATGTTTCCGTAAAAACAGGAGAGGCAATTCTTTTGGGTATGCACATTAGCCCTTATGAAAAGGGTAATATTTTCAATAAAGACCCACTTCGCCCAAGACGTTTACTCCTTCACAAAAAGGAGATTATGAAATTAATCGGCAAAACCAAGGAAACAGGTGTATCTTTGATACCATTATCAGTATATTTTCTTGGCAGCAAAGTAAAGATTGAGCTTGGTCTTGCACGCGGTAAAAAAGCATACGACAAGCGTGAAGCGATTGCCGAAAAGGACGCCAAGCGTAATATGGACAGAGCTATGAAAGAACGCATGAGGTAATGTGATGAAAGTAAAATTTAATGATGATAAAGAAATTGTAAAAAACATTCAGGAAGGTTTGGAACGAACAGGCGGATATTGTCCCTGCAAGTTAGAGCGAACAGAGGAAAACAGGTGCATGTGCGAAGAATTTAAAGCGCAGATTAAAGACCCTGAATTTGAAGGATATTGTCATTGCATGTTGTATTATAAATCTAAATAAAGACAGCAAAAAGCCGTGTAGGAAATACTCCTGACACGGCTTTTTTATTATGAAGATTTGTATGACTAGTTTTTTGAGCAATTACATGAGCAACATCCGTTACCACTTTCAGGGCAACCAATACATTTCTTGCCACTTTTCTTTGCTTTGTATACGTAAAATGCAGCAAATGCTACAATTACAACAAGAGCTATAACCAATACTATATTTTCCATAAAATCACCTTATTTGCTGATTGTTTTGTTACCAAGAGCATATTCTGCTTTCAGCTTTTTTTCTGATTTTGTGCAAAGGTAAACTAATATTGCCACAAACACAGCTACCGCAATACCACCGCCGATAGCTGCACCTAATGCTAACTGTCCGCCCGTTATAATTGTACCAATTGTGTATACCAAATAACCCACAGTATAGCCTAC
>JAZNWB010000130.1:0-7925 GCA_045593125.1 Congzhengia sp.
ACTGGCAAAAGCACTGGAAAAAGATATAGAAAAATATAAACAGGTATATGAAGAAGCAAGACGTCAGGAAGAGGCGTTAAAAGCGTCTATTAAAGGTTCGCTTTCTACATCTTCAAATTCTACATATACAGGAAACGGCCAGTTCTGTTGGCCTGCACCAAGCTATACAAGAATTTCTTCTCCCTATGGCTGGAGACTACATCCTATTTATAAAACAAATAAGTTCCACTCAGGCGTGGATTTAGCTGCTCCCGGCGGTTCGAATATTTTAGCGGCAGAGTCAGGCACAGTTAAATTTTCAGGTTGGAACGGTGGTTATGGTAACTGCTTAATCATTGACCACGGCGGCGGCATCACAACACTTTATGGTCACGCATCAAAGCTTTGCGTATCAAAAGGGCAGTATGTATCAAAGGGAGAGGTTGTGGCAAAGGTAGGTACAACAGGAAATTCTACAGGCAATCACCTTCACTTTGAAGTGTTGATAAATGGTAAAACAACAGACCCGATGACTTATATAAGATAATTGGAGATGGCGGATTTTGTATTCTAAAAAGTATGTTGCAATAGCGGTAATAATCACATTTTTGACCACGTCAGCTTTGGGTGCTCTGGGATTTTACTGGTACTCCCAGATGAATGTTGATGTACTTACCGCAGCAAAAAATCTGGTGACAGAAAACTATGTGGACACCCTTACCGACGAGCAGATAAATGAAATGAACGATGCAGCATTAACCGCTATGGTGGCAAGTATTGGCGATCCGTATTCATATTATTTCGATATGGAAGATTATGATAATTTCGAGGAAAACAACGAAGAGGAGTACGTGGGAATTGGCGTAAATGTGGAATTTAATGCGAAAACCAAGACACTCACCGTAACCTCACCTACCTCAGGGTCTCCGGCACAGCGTGCAGGGGTGCTTCCAAGAGATATTATAAAAGGCGTAGACAACATCACTATGGAAAAACACGGCTACGATGCGGTAATTGACCATATCAAGGGCGGCACTGAGGGCGATGTGGTAAAACTTCATATTTTAAGAGGGGAAGAGGAGAAAACAATTCCCGTAACCCGTGAGAAAATCGTAACACAGACCATATTTTCAAAAATGCTTGATTCAGCGGTAGGCTTTATTAAAATCACCAAATTTCAGCACAACTCAGTAGATGACTTTTCGGCAGCGATTACTAAGCTAAAGGGAAGCGGTGCAAAAGCAATTATTATAGATTTGCGTAATAACCCGGGCGGTTATGCAGACAGTGTGCTTAAAATGACAGATATGCTGCTCCCCAAGGGAACTATTGCATACCTTGAGGATAACAGGGGCAAGCGTGAATATTTTGAATCAGATGCAGCCTGTATCAACATGCCTATGGCAGTATTAATAAATGAGGGCACAGCAAGTGCGGCAGAACTTATGGCAGGAAGTCTTCAGGCATATGACCTCGCCACAGTGGTAGGGAAAAAATCCTACGGAAAAGCAGTAGGTCAGACGCCTATTATGTTGACAGAAGAAACTGCTATATACCTGACAACCGCGCGTTACTACACGCCTAAGGGCGAATGTATTGACAAAATCGGCATTGTGCCCGATATAGAGGCAGAGCAGGTAGGTGAGCTTACAAATAAGCTCTCTGAGGTAAACCCTGATAATGACTCACAACTATTGCGGGCAATGACCGAAATATATAAAGAAATAACAAAATAAAATCAGGAGAATTCAGGTGCAACCTGAATTCTCTTGTGTATTATCCTGTTAGAGCAGGTAATGTAGTATATCAGGAGTACACAGACATAATATCAATTATCCCGGCTGGATGTTAAGATAGGAGAAACGATAATGAATAATACAATTGAAGGAAGAAACCCTGTTTTTGAGGCGCTGGTAAGTGACACGGCGGTTGAAAAAATTTATATAAGTGACACAGCCCATGGCTCGCAGATTTCGAAGATTATAAACGAAGCAAAACGTCGTGGCATACCCTTTAAATCAGTATCTGCCGACAGAATTGATGAGCTATGTCAGACCCAGTCAAATCAGGGTGTTGTGGCGTTAGTATCTCAGGTGGATTATTGCACTGTTGACGACATTTTTGCCCTTGCGGACAAAAGGGGCGAAAAGCCATTTATAATAGTTTGTGATGAGATTACAGACCCTCACAACTTAGGTGCTATAATCAGAACGGCAAACGCCACCGGTGCTCACGGCGTGGTTATCCCAAAAAATCGTGCGGTAGGTGTAAACGCAGTTGTATTTAAGACCTCAGCCGGTGCTGCGGCACATACACTGATTGCAAAGGTAGGAAACTTAAATCAGACAATTAATGAGCTGAAAGAGCAGGGTGTCTGGGTGACAGGAGCAGATATGTCAGGTAATGAGATGTACAGAGAGGACCTTCGTGGAGCAATCGCTTTGGTTGTTGGCTCTGAGGGCAAGGGAATTTCTAAAAAGGTCAAGGAAAACTGTGATTTCTTAGTGAGCATCCCCATGGTGGGACAGATAAACTCCCTCAATGCATCGGTTGCGGCATCTGTTCTTATGTATGAAGTTTTAAGACAAAGGAGATAGGGTGATGTACCATATTGGTGTAGACATAGGTGGAACAAATATTGTAGCGGGCATTGTTGATGATAATGGGAAATTAATAATCCGTCGCAGTACGAAAACAGGTCGACACCGTCCGTTTGCTGATATTATGGGTGATACGCTGGCACTGTGTGATGAGATAATGTCAAGAGCAGGTATAGATGCAAAGGATATTACAACTATCGGTATAGGTACACCGGGTAATGTTGACCTGCATGCCAATCGAGTTGTTTTCGGCAATAACATTCCAAGCTTTACAGGTGCTGATTTTGATGCAGTTGTAAAAGAGCATTATCCCCATATGAGGCTTTACCTTGATAACGATGCAAATGTTGCAGCTTTGGCAGAGGCAGAGTGCGGTGCAGCTCAGGGAAAGAAAAATATATTGATGGTAACATTGGGCACAGGTGTCGGCGGCGGAATTATAATAGACGGGAAAATCTGTCGGGGTTTTAATGGTGCAGGCGGAGAAATAGGACATATCATTATTGAACGTGAAGGTGTGCTCTGTAATTGCGGTAGACGGGGATGCTGGGAGCAGTATGCATCCGTCACGGCACTCGTCCGTGAAACAGAAGAAGAACTGAGAAAATATCCCCATAGTATTATCCATGAAACTATAGATGGTGATGTTTCAAAAATCAGCGGGCTCACAGCCTTTGATGCAATGCGCAAAGGTGATTCCTGTGGTAAAGCAATAGTAGAAAAATACATAGAATATATAGGTATCGGGATTGTAGATATGGTGAATGTGCTGCAGCCTGAAATCGTAGTAATCGGGGGCGGAATAAGCAAAGAAGGCGACTATATCATAAATCCGCTTCGTGAGTATGTTGAAAAGCATATATACACAAGCTCTATTCGAGATTTTCCTCGGACGGAAATTGTTGCGGCAAAAATGGGAAATGATGCAGGCATCATAGGTGCAGCATTACTCTATAAACAATAAATCATCAGTCTGAAAGTAAAGTTTGTTTCTATAACATATATAAAGGTGTGGTTCAAAAATACGGAGTGCCTTTGGCACTCCTTATTTTGGTGCGGATAACAGGACTTGCCCGCCTGCGGGCGGAGCTGTGGTCGGCTCTGATTGCCACTGGCAATCATTCACTCCCGACCCTTCAAGTCCTGTCATCCATTTGAATAAAAACACGGCACACCCATATAAAGGGCATGCCGTATTTTGGTGCGGATAACAGGACTTGAACCTGCATGAAATTGCTTTCATACGGACCTGAACCGTACGCGTCTGCCAATTCCGCCATATCCGCAAATATTAAGTTAAGTAATCATATTAGAAAATGGCAAAATTGTCATCCGCGTACCGCGAGACAGTTTGCGGTTCCCGAAATCAAAGATTTCGACCGCTGCACCTTCTCACACTCGCTGCATCTGCCACTGGCAGCGCTCGTGTTTGAAGCTGCCAATTCCGCCATATCCGCAAATTTTCTTCGCTTGACTTTGCCATTTTACCACAAAAACAAGGGTTTGTCAATTAATTTGCCTTGTCTTTTTTCTGTTTTGTAAGAAAATCGTAGTATTCAAGTACAGCACATTTTATTTTGTTGGACACACCACGCAAATCAAGGTGCGTAATGGAATGCAGTTCGTTACTGATTTCCTCCAGTTCACGTAACTCTGCTTCCGTACGTATGGACATTCTCACGCTGCTTCTTCCCAAAAGATAGTCTGTGCTCTCGCCAAAGTAGTTTGCTATAAGTTCTATAGTTTCTCCGTCAGGCTGGCGGTTATCATTTTCATAGTTGGAAATGCAGCTTCTTGTAGTGTTAATTGCCTGTGCAAGTTCTGCCTGTGTGATACCTCGCAGTTTTCTTAAAAGTCTCAGATTTTTTGCGAAATTTTCTGTGTTATATGCCATTTTTTGTCCTCCTTGGTTGTCTATTTCCAGTATATCACTTTATGCTTAAAAATCAACAGAAGGGGCAAAAACGTGACAAATGTTTCACCTATGGATTACGTGTTTCTTGACAGTGGATAAACAGAGTGATAAAATATAAGTACACGAAATATTTACCAACAGAGTAATAATTATAGATAAAATATTGGTATTGCGAATATAATAAGACAAAGACTTAAAAAACAATAATAAAGCGGAGGAACTATGAATAGAAATATCATACTTGTAGGGTTTATGGGAACCGGCAAGACTACCATAGGCAGACGGGTGTCGGGAAAACTCAATATGGATTTTTATGATACTGACGAATATATAAAAAAGTGCGAGGGAATGAGTGTTGCAGATGTCTTGACCAAAAAAGGTGCAAAGTATTTTGAAGGCGCACAGCGTTTTGCGGTACAGAATATCTGTGAAAACAAGAATGCACTCATTGCCACGGGCGGAAGTACTCTCCATGATGAAAAGTGCCGGAAGATATTATTTGAAAATGGCATAACCGTATGGTTGAGAGCGAAGCCTGAGACTATATATGAGAATTTGTCAAATTCCCGCAACAAGCGTGCAGAGCTTACAGGAAAATCATTAGAAGAGATTATAGATATTATAAAAGTTTATTCTGAGGACTATCAAAAAAGCGATGTCATAATAGATGTTGACGATAATACAAACCGTGATATTGACGCAGTAGTAGATAAAGTAGTGGCAGAAATTAAAGCATATACAAAGGAGAATTAAACATGAGTGATTGTATTTTTTGTAAGATTATAAATGGTGATATTCCATCTCAAAAGGTGTATGAAGATGAGTTGGTTTATGCCTTTCGTGATATAAATCCCGTAGCACCGGTTCATATTTTAATTATACCTAAAGAGCACATTTGTTGTGCGAATGAATTGAATGACGGTCATAAGGAATTGATAGGGCATATTATTCTGACTGCGTCAAAGATAGCTAGAGCAGAAGGAATAGCTGAAGACGGATATCGTTTGGTAAATAATTGCGGACAAAATGCAGGACAGACAGTGTTCCATATTCATTTTCACTTGCTTGCAGGTGAAAAATTCGACAGAATGGTGTAGGTGGTAACTATGTTTAAAATAGGTTGTCATTTATCTGCATCAAAGGGCTTTCTTGCTATGGGAAAAACTGCCGTGTCGATAGGAGCAAACACGTTTCAGTTTTTTACCAGAAATCCAAGGGGAGGAGCAGCAAAGGAACTCGATACTAAAGATATCAGTGCATTTTTGGACTATTCCCGTGATAACGGCATAGATGTAATTTTGGCTCACGCTCCTTATACCTTAAATGTCTGCTCTGCAGATGCAGGTATTCGTGAATTTGCAAAAAACACCTTTATTGACGATATCAGGCGTATGGAGGCAGTCCCGGGCAATTTATATAATTTCCACCCGGGCAGTCATGTGGGACAAGGGGCAGAGGCAGGAATTAAAATGATTGCAGACACACTCAATGAAATTATCTATCCTGAAATGACCACAACAATCCTCTTAGAAACTATGTCGGGCAAAGGCTCCGAGGTTGGCAGAAGTTTTGAAGAAATAAAAGACATCATAGATCGTGTAGAATTATCGGACAAGCTTGGTGTGTGCTTAGACACCTGTCATGTGTATGACGCAGGATATGATGTAGTCAACGATTTAGACGGTGTGCTTGAGGCTTTTGACAAGGTTATAGGCATAGATAAGCTCCGTGCAATCCACATAAACGACAGCAAAAATCCCTTTGCAAGCCATAAGGACCGCCATGAGGTAATTGGAGGAGGCTCCATAGGTGAAGAAGCTTTTGCACGGATTATTAACCATCCTGAGCTTCGCGAATTACCTTTTTATCTTGAAACGCCTAACGAATTAGATGGCTATGCAAAGGAAATTGAGCTTTTAAAATCCTTGAGAAAGTAGACCTATTATGAAAACGCTTTTAGAAAAATTAAAAGAAAATAATATGAAGCCCTACCATATGCCCGGTCATAAAAGGCGGGGAATAGCGGAGGGGCTTCCCTATGATATTGACATTACAGAGATTGAAGGCTTTGACAATCTTCACGATATGCAAGGGGTAATAAAAGATATCGCAGACCGAGGGAAACAGGTTTATAAAAGCGTTGCGTCATATCCACTAGTTAATGGTTCTACCTGCGGAGTGATTGCGGGCATATATTCTTTGACGCGAGAAAATGAAAACGTATTAATCGCGCGAAATTGTCACAAATCTGTGTACAATACAGTAGAGGTATTAAAACTTAACCCCACTTATATAATGCCTGAGACACAGAAGTTAGGCATAATGGGAAAAATTACTCCCGAGAGTGTGGAAGAGGCACTTAAAGACAAAAATCACGGCACAGTTGTTATTACATCTCCCACTTATGAGGGTGTAATATCTGATGTTGATGCAATATATCAGGTGTGTAAGCGTTATGGTGCATATCTTTTTGTAGATGCAGCTCATGGTGCACATTTTATGGAAAAACCGATTATGTGTGATATGTGTGTTATGAGCTTACATAAAACATTGCCTGCACTTACACAAACGGCACTTCTTAATATCTGCTCTGACAGGGTTGATAAGGTCTTGGTACAACATGCACTGTCTATATTTGAAACATCAAGCCCGAGCTATGTATTGCTTGCATCTATTGACGAGTGCTTGCGATATGTACAGGAGAATAAATTAGACTTTGATGCATTAGAAAGAAATCTTTCATATTTTTATGAAAACACGGTTATCCTCGGCAATATGGAAGTGTTTTGCTTTGACGACCCGACGAAAATAATCATTGCATCATCAGACGGTTACCTCCTGGCAGATTTGCTGCGGAAACACAACATAGAGGTAGAAATGGCATCGGATTATTATGTCCTTGCTATTGTAACCTGTCAGGATAAACTCGGCGATTTGCAGATTTTGCTTGATGCTCTTCACAAAATTGACAAAATATTGCCGCCTTACAACACTCCGGAAACATTACCGATAAATCTACCCCAAAAAGGTGATGGTACAGGTGAAGGGGAGTTTTGTGAGCTTGATATGTGCTGCGGAAAAATTTCAAAAGAATATATATGGGCATATCCTCCGGGAGTGCCATTGGTAGTACCGAACGAAATAATAGATAAACAAATTATAGAATACTTAAAGTCAAAAAAACACTTAAAGAGTACAAAGGGAAAATATCCGAACATTTACGTAAAAAAGAGGCTGTAAAAAGCTTGTAGCTATTTTACAGCCTCTTTTTTACAACCCCTTTTTATTCCGGTTTATATGACATAATCAAAGCTGCGATAATGTAGGCCAAAAGTCCTGAGCCGCAGGCGAGTGCAACTATCACAGTTATCAGTCGTACAATAGTTGAATCTACCTCAAGATATTCTGCAATTCCGCCACATACGCCGCAG
>JAZNWB010000131.1:0-15468 GCA_045593125.1 Congzhengia sp.
TTTTGCCGTTTTCTGTCAGTACATCGCTCACAATAATACTGTCCTTCAAAACAACTTTTGCGTTTTTAAATAACATCTTCATAATATCACCCAGTATAAGTATACTACAAATATTTTCAAATATCTATATAAATATTGCCAAAATATGTTAAAATTTTGCTATTTTATTTCAATCTGGCATACTTTCATTGCATCAAGTGCTCTTTTGTGACTGTCAGGCGTCACACCTGCACAACATTTTTCCACAACGGAAATTTTCACCTCAGGCAGATATGCCTTAATAAGCATCGCATTGGAAATTACGCATATATCAGTACACAATCCAATAATATTAACCTCATCAACATCGCCCTGTTTTTTTAAATATTCTGCAAGGCACATGCTTCCAAAAGTAGGTTTATCAAAAATTTTTCTTCCCTGCACAAGCGGGCTTAACTCTTTTGCAATCTGCCATCCTTCTGTATACTTTATACAGTGAGGTACAGGTAGATTTTTACCCTCCTGTGTATCCATATAATCATCATAGTGAGTATCTCTTGTAAAAATAATTTCTCCGCAGAAATTTTCAATATATTCCTTTACTGCAGGAACTATAGAAACCGCCTCAGGTGTCCCCAGTGTTCCGTCAATAAAATCCTTCTGCATATCCACTACTATTAAATATTTCACAAATCTTCCTCCAGTATTACATCTACAAAATCATCTATTTTAAGTGTATCGGGCATGACGTTACAATCTATACAGACTATATTTACGCCTGATTTTTTTGCCCTTACAAGTGCTTCACCAAAAGCTCTGTGCGTATTATAATTCGGTGTGAAATATGAAACACCCTTCATTTGCACTACAAAGAATATATATGCTTCATAACCATTCTCCACAGTATCAATAAGTTCTTCTATGTGCTTTATCCCTCTTTCGGTAGGTGCATCAGGAAATTTTGCAACTCCTTTTTCTTCCAGGGTAACACCCTTTACCTCGGCAAAAATTTTACGTTCTCCTACTTCGATATAACAGTCAAAGCGTGAGTTTTTATATTTGGTTTCAGGGCGGAGAACTGCCGATTCTCCGAAATATTCCTTTGCCCATTCATAAAAAACCTTATTGGGTGCCTGTGAATCAATATTTACAAGCGTATATTCTTTATAAACTGCAACAAGGTCATATTTTGTTTTGCGTGCAGGGTTTTTGCTTTCTTCTAAAAATACTTTCACACCAGGGATTAAAAGTTCACGGCATCTGCCTGTATTTTTCACATGGCAGATTTCTTCTTTGCCTGATATTTCAACATGTGCTATAAATCTGTTGGGGCGGGATATAAATTTCCCCTCAACAATGCTTTGATATTTCATACTAAACCTCGTATAAATAAAATGCATCTGAAATATGCTCAAAAATTTATAAGGGACGCATATTTCAGATGCTGACAGTAAAAACAATATTATTTTTTATATGGCGGTGTCTGCAGACGTTGCTGATTTGACACAGGCGTAGCAGTATTACGGCTCTGTACATATGTGCGTGCCGCCTCTAACTTTTTATTAAGCTCCTGATTTTCTGCAGTTAGCTCTTCAATCTTCGCCTCGTATGCCTGTTTTGCTTTTGTTAAGTCATCTGCCATGTTCAAAGCTGTAAGCATAGCTGCCATAGCTGAGCTGAGTCTGGAATTCTGAATTTTTACATCGCAAAGCTTTTTGTTTACAAGGTCGGAAATTTCCAGCATGTATTCTCTGCTCTCTTCTGAAACTATGGTGTATTCCTGTCCGTCTAATTTTACGGTTAATTTATTCGCCATACAGACACTCCTTTATGATAGTTCTGCATTAACTATTTCATTCATTATGTTCTCTATTTCACTTTGGCGAGCTGATTTTGCCATGACAAGCTCTGAGACCATAATCTGCTTAGCACTGTTAAGCATTTTACGCTCCCCTGTGGAAAGACCGCGTGTTTTATCACGGAACATAAGACTTTTTACGACCTGGGCAACCTCGTAGATATCTCCACTCTTTATCTTTGCAGAGTTTTCTCTGCAACGTTTGTTCCAATTCGCATCCATTTCCGTTGAGCACTCGCGAAACTTTGCAATGACCTTGTCGGCTTCTGCTTTGTCGATAACATCCCTGATGCCAATTTCTTTAGCATTTGCCACGGGTATCATAACCTTCATATCGCCAATAGGCATTCGCATAATATAGTATTCTTGCTTCGCACCCATGATTTCACGTTCCTCAATGGACTCTATCACGCCGGCGCCATGCACAGGATAAACGATATTATCCCCTATATTATAATTCATTTTGAACCCTCCCTGCAGGGCCCCGCCCTGCTGGTAAATATAATATGCCTTACTTATATTTTAACGCAATAGTGCCTAAAAGTCAAGAAAAATCTAGCCCGCAAAACTTTACACTTTTGTTACAAAACTTGAATATTTGTTGCGTTTATGTTATTATTTTTTTAGTTATTTTCCGGAGGATATTATGATAAAATTTCAACCCCTGCTTTCAAGCTCGTCGGGAAACTCTATTTATGTTACCGACGACACAACACATATATTAATAGATTGCGGTGCACCTATCCGCTATATAGAAAAATGTCTTGCAAGACTTGGCATTGAGCCCTCGTGTCTTTCGGGTGTTTTTATCACTCATGCACATTCTGACCACGTAGCTGCAGCGGGAACCCTGGCCAAAAAATACAACATCCCCGTTTTTGCAACAGAAGAAACATTTGCTCTTTCCGGCAGATATCTTTCTTCTATAAGCCGTAAAGCTGCACGAATTATTTCAGCAGGCGACGATATTATTATCGGCAATATGGTTGTACATGTATTTGAAATACCCCACGACGCAGCAGGCTCAATCAGCTACACAGTTGCAGACTCTGACACAAAGTTCGGTATTGCAACAGACTCAGGATATGTAAGCGACGAAATTATAGAAAATCTCACAGGATGCGAAAGTGTCATTGTTGAAGCCAATCATGACGTGGATATGCTGATGGGCGGGCCCTATCCGTATCCATTAAAAAGACGCATATTAAGCGATATGGGTCACTTGTCAAATGAACTTTGCGGAGAGCTTTGCGCGACTCTTGCAAAATTAGGCACAAAATCCTTCTGGCTCGGGCACCTGTCAGAAAAAAATAACATTCCCGAAACCGCTTACCGTACAGTATACGAAATACTCAACAGCAACGGATTCAAGGTAGGCACAGACGTTGCATTAAACGTAATTCCTAAAATGTGGATAGAGGACAAAGTATGAACATAAATATAGTTGCAGTAGGAAAAATAAAAGAAAAATACCTAAAAGACGCAATAGATGAATATTCAAAGCGTCTTTCCCGTTTTTGTAAATTAAAAATTACAGAGGTTGCTGACGAATCAATGAGCGACAGACCAAGTGATTCCGAAAAAGCGGTTATCTTAAAAAAAGAGGCAGAAAAAATCACCTCAGCTATCGGCACAACTGATGTTTTAATTACTCTTTGTGTAGAGGGAAAGCAACTCCCCAGTGAAAAATTTGCCGACTTTTTTGCTAACCAAACAGTTTCAGGTGCATCCTCGTTTACCTTTGTAATCGGCGGAAGTCTGGGGCTTTCAGACGAAATTAAGGTAAAAAGTGCACTTAAGCTTTCATTTTCTGAAATGACCTTTCCACATCAGCTGATGAGGGTGATTTTGCTTGAGCAGATTTACCGCTCTTTCAAGATAAACGCAAACGAAAGCTATCATAAATAATTAAAAAAACTATTGACAAATTTAACAAAGAAGAATAAAATATAAGAAACTGTTGAGGCAGAAAAAAGGCAGATAAAACTTTTTTGAGCGAGCGGATTACGGTGTGAGTTCCGCAAAAGTTCCTGCGTAATATGGACTGCTGAGGGTGGCGTTAAATGCGTCGACGTAAGACTTACGTTACAAGTCAGGAGTATGATGGTACTCTGTAAAGTGCACGAGGGATTCGTGAATCAAGGTGGCACCGCGGATAGTTAATTCGTCCTTGACAGTATTTCTGTCGGGGGCTTTTTATTTTTGCTCTTGATAATATGGAGGAAAACAGTATGAAAATGGGAAATGTAGATTTTGAAACTTATTTTAACAATTACCCCAACAAAGAGGGTTATTTCGGAAAGTACGGCGGCGTGTTTGTTGATGAAAAATTAAAGGCTGCCATGGCAGAGATTACAGAAGCATATTTTTCAATCTGCCAGTCAAGAAAGTTTATTGCAGAACTCAGAAGAATAAGAAAAGAATTTCAGGGACGTCCTACACCTGTTACACATTTGGAAAGACTCTCGGATTACTTGGGCGGCAAGGTTCAGCTCTACGCTAAGCGTGAAGATTTAAATCACTCAGGTGCACACAAATTAAACCATTGTATGGGCGAAGCACTTCTTGCTCACTACATGGGCAAGAAAAAAGTCATTGCTGAAACAGGTGCAGGTCAGCATGGTGTAGCTTTAGCTACGGCGGCTGCATACTTCGGTCTTGAATGTGATATTTATATGGGTTCTGTTGACATAAAAAAACAGGCTCCTAACGTTGCAAGAATGAAAATCTTAGGTGCAAATGTCATTGAGGTAACACACGGATTACAGACATTAAAAGAGGCAGTTGACGCAGCATTTGATGCATACAGTAAAGAATATAATGATGCTATCTACTGCATAGGTTCAGTTTTAGGACCTCATCCTTTCCCCATGATGGTAAGAGATTTTCAGAGTGTAGTAGGTATCGAGGCACGTGAACAATTTGTTGATATGACAGGACATCTTCCTAACTCTATTGTTGCCTGTGTGGGTGGTGGCTCAAACGCTGCAGGTCTTTTTGCAGGATTCTTAAACGACCCTGTTGATATTTATGGCATCGAGCCTTTAGGTCGCGGACCTAAAATGGGTGACCACGCTGCAAGCTTAAAATATGGTACAGAGGGTATTATGCACGGCTTTAACAGTATAATGTTAAAGGATGAGAACGGCGAGCCTGCACCTGTATATTCTGTTGCAAGCGGTCTTGACTATCCGTCCTCAGGTCCTGAGCACGCATTTTTACAGGAAATCGGCAGAGTAAAATACGATGTAATTGATGATGAAGAAACAATCGATGCTTTCTTCCGTCTTGCAAGACTTGAGGGTATTATCCCCGCAATTGAAAGTGCTCACGCTGTAGCTTATGGTATGAAATTAGCTAAAACTATGGACCACGGCTCAATCTTAATTAACCTCTCAGGTCGTGGCGACAAGGATATGGACTATATCATACAGAATTATGGAATCAGGTAAACAAAAAACATATAAAAAATACGGCAGTTCAAATTCTGAACTGCCGTATTTTTTTATAATCTTTCTATCAAATCCGCTATTGCTCCTTCTTCATTGGAGCAAGTAATAATATCAGCACAAGCCTTAACATCATCGTGGGCATTTGCAACAGCTACTGCCGTTCCCGCCGCCTTGAGCATTGATATATCATTTTCATTGTCGCCAATGGCAATGACATTCTCCATATTTATGCCGTAAATTTCGCAGAATTTCTTAAGTCCCGCTCCCTTAGAGGCATTTTTATTGAAAATTTCGTAGTACCATCTGTGGGTTTTCAGCATATTATATTTTTTGTGGTATGAAGAGGTAAAAAGCTTTTCCTTGACCATATCGATTTTTTCCGCTTCCTCTGCAAACAAAATCTTTATCCAAGGCTTGTTCGCCTCACGAACACCGTCAGAAAAAACGTTATCAACAAGCTCATATTCTATATGACGGTCGGTGGCAAAATTTCTCTTTGCCACGCATATTCCCTCTTTGTTCATAACCTCCACACCGATGGTAGGACAAATCTTCACTATTTCATCCACAACATCTGCCACATCATCATCTAATGAGGTTATTTCAACATATTCCTTTTTTGCAAAGTCGTATACGCTGCAGCCGTTGTGACAAATGCACGGAAAATCAGGCACAAGGCTACCGATTGCAGGGTGTATGGCGTCAGGAAATCTGCCTGTTGCAATCATAAACTTACCGCCATTGCCGCGGAAATACTCTATTGCTTCAAGATTTTCCTTCGGTATTGCATTTTGTTCGTTAAGTAATGTTCCGTCTAAATCTGAACAAATCACTAAATCTGTAAATTTCATTATTTCCCGCCTATTCTACATAAGCAAATTCTCCCACAAATAATGTTACACCATTTTTGTTGTCACGAATAACAAAGGTAAACGGCGTATCAAATGAAACTTTGATAGGCTCAGGCCTCATGGCTGATGTTGCATCCATTGTAACGGCCGTGACTGCTGCCGCCTCTGTACCCTTTTCGTCTACGCTTATGTATGTTTTGTGTATAGCGTCTGTAATATACATATTGCCGCCTGTTACCATTTTTGTAAAGTTGGCACGACGACCGTCAAACGCTGCATTTATTCCTAAATTTTTCATTATGTCAGAAATTCCTGCGGAATATTCGACGCGGAACTTCGGCATAGAAAAATTCATATATGTACTCGTTAATTTGTTTTCTTCTATGCAATTTGTGAGCATTTCATCTTCATACTCAAAACTGTTACGCACCAAATACATGGAAATATCTGTATCGTATCTTTTAAATTCATCATTCTTTTCGTTATAGGTATAGTTTCTGTACGGAAGCTCTACAACTTCTATGAACTCATCCTTAAAATAGTTAAGACCATCTATTTTGTTCATAAAGTCGATACTGTGCTCTTTGCCGTTTCTGTCGGTAAAGGCATCGGGAGCAGTGGCGTGCTTCGAAAATTCGTCCGCCCATGCACCTTTAAAATATATGGCATTTAAAAGTATCGCTGTGAAATCGGGGTCATCAATTATTGTAGGTATTTTTCCATTTGTTTTATTATCAACCCAGTTGTTTACTTCTCCTACAATTTTTTCGTTATTTGAAGTTGAAGCCTTTGCCTCAAAATACTGATTCAATAGGTCTGTATAGTTTTTATCAAATACAAAATCCGCATTATCTTCATTCAGCCATATTGCATTGGCGATATTTAATTCAACCGCACCAGAATTTTTGTATTCTGAAATCAATGCTTTCGCCATTTCATTATACTCATTTATATCTGAAATTTCAAGAGCTTTCAGTATTTCATCTAAAGTTTCACCCGTAGCTCCGTTTGCCGCCATCATAAATGCCATCTGTATTGACAAGGGAGAAAACATATAGTTTTTACCGTCTGGCATCTGTCGGTTGATTTTGTCCACAAAATTAGGATTTACAGCAGCTGGTGTGCCGCATCCTACATAAAGCGTACCATTAAAGTCCTCTTCTTTAAATTTGCCTGAATGAACTAATCTCTCTTTATACATTGAACCCTCGGGGGTACGTGCCAAAAACATTCCCCACAAAAGTCGTGCTGCATCTCCGCGGAGTAACGTCATATTGCCCGCAACTACACTTTTTGCATAGTTATTCATAAGTAGTTCTGCATCTATTGCCTTATCATATACATTATCAATTGTAACATCCGTGTATCCAAGGGTAGACATAAGCATTTTGGCAAATTCTTTTCCTGTAACCACTCTGTCAGGCTCAAATTTACCATTACCTACACCTTCAACAATGCCTATTTTTTTTGCAGCGGTTACCTCTTTGTACGCCCAATGTCCGTCTAAATCCGAAAATTCAGGCGACGGCATACCTATAGCACCAATACTTTCGTAATGAATACGGAAGATAAGTGCCACAGCTTCGGCACGGGTAATGTTTCTGTCAAGTTCTAAGCTTTCACCCGTTCCTTTTAATATTCCTAATTTCACCAACCCCTGTGCCGTAGCATCCTCCTCCAGCATTACAGGAATTTCTTCACGCTCAAGGTATGTAGCCGATACTCCGCATCCGGCAACAGATAACACTACTGTCGCCAAAACTAACAAACTGATAAACTTTTTCATAGGATGACCTCCTTCGGTGTTGTTACTGTTTAGACGTAAAATATAGAAAAAAGTTCCACACATTGCATAAAATTGCACAATTCTCTTGTTTTTATGTATAATATTCATAATATTTTGCATAAAATTGCAATTTTATGCATTTTTATTTGTAAAAACACTTGACAAAACAAAGAAGTGATGTATAATAATATTTATGTAAATTATTTAGTCATCGGAGTCTTCGACGACTAACGAAAGGAAGTTATAAAATGAAAAAATACAACAAGGTAGTCCTCGCTTACTCAGGCGGTCTTGACACATCAATCATCATTCCATGGTTAAAGGAAAACTACGGCTGTGAAGTTATTGCAGTTGCCGCTGACGTTGGTCAGGATTCAGAGCTTGAAGGCTTACAAGAAAAAGCTATAAAGACAGGTGCAAGCAAATTATACATAGAAGACCTCAAAAAGGAATTTGTAGAAGAATACATTTGGCCCACATTAAAGGCAGGTGCTAAGTACGAAGGATATCTTCTTGGCACATCATTTGCTCGTCCTTTAATTGCAAAGAGAATCGTAGAAATCGCACTGGCCGAGGGTGCTGATGCAATTTGTCATGGTTGTACAGGTAAGGGTAATGACCAGGTTCGTTTTGAATTGAGCATTAAAGCATTTGCTCCCGATATGGACATAATCGCTCCCTGGAGAATCTGGGACTTAAAATCTCGTGACGATGAAATTGATTACGCAGAAGCTCACAACATTCCCTTGAAGATTTCAAGAGAAACAAACTACTCAAAAGATATGAACCTCTGGCACTTATCACACGAAGGCTTAGACTTAGAAGATCCTGCAAATGAGCCCAACTACGAAAAAATCTTAGAGTTAGGCGTTAGCCCCGAGTCTGCTCCCGATAAGGCAGAATATGTTACCATAACATTTGAAAAGGGTATTCCCGTAAAATTAAATGGCGAAACTTTAGACGGCGTTACAATGATCAAAAAGTTAAATGAAATTGGTGGCAGAAACGGCATCGGTATCTTTGACGTAGTAGAAAACCGTCTTGTTGGTATGAAGAGCCGTGGCGTATATGAAACACCCGGTGGTACAATTCTTTACCACGCTCACGAAGTTTTAGAAACAATTTGTCTTGATAAAGAAACATCACACTTTAAAGCAATCGTTGCTCAGAAAATGGCAGACCTCGTTTACAATGGTCAGTGGTTTACAAAACTCAGAAAATCAATCGACGCTTTTGTTGACGAAACACAGGCAACTGTTACAGGCGATGTAAAGTTAAAGCTTTATAAGGGTAACATTATGAATGCAGGAGTAACAAGTCCCTATACACTCTATGACGAAGTAACAGCTTCCTTCGGCGAGGACGAGGATTACGACCAGATGGATTCTCAGGGCTTTATCAACCTCTTTGGTCTGCCCATCAAGGTTAAGGCTAAGCTTGATAAAAAAGCTGGCAGAAAGTGTGAATTTTAAGTCATAAATTCTATCCCTCACAATAGAATAATAATAAAAATGCGTTATGGTAGTTTCATAACGCGTTTTTATTTTACAAAAAAGTGAGGAGTTTTACCATGAAAGTTTTTGTTCTTAACAAAGGTCGTGCCATTACCTACCTTTCACTTGTCTTTTGCGCAATAATTATGGTAATTGCAGGATTTACAACGTCTACTGAAGTATATTCTGACGGCACAGATAAACTTTTGCCGATATATTCCGTTGAAAAAGGGAAAGAAAAGGTTTGTGCTCTCACCTTTGACGCAGCATGGGACGATACAGATACAGATATCTTAATTGATATTTTAAAAAAATACGATGCACCTGCCACGTTTTTTATGGTGGGAAGCTGGGTTGAAAAATACCCCGACTCTGTAAAGAAGTTCCACAATGCGGGACACGAGATTATGAATCACTCTGACACTCATCCTCATATTGACAAGTTGTCTGATGTAAAGATTGCCGCTGAACTTAAAAACTGCTCCGATAAAATCGAAGCAGTTACAGGTGTACGCCCTATTCTTTTCCGCGGGCCTTACGGAGAATACAACAACGCAGTGATAAAGGAGGCCACAAATCAAAATATGTTTACCGTTCAATGGAATATTGATAGTTTAGATTGGAAAAACTTATCTGCCGATGAAATTGAAAAACGTGTTACCAACAGAATTGCCCCAGGCTCAATTATTCTTTTTCACAATGGTGCAAAAAATACCCCTGAAGCTCTGCCAAAGATTTTAGAAAAACTGACATCTGCAGGTTATAAATTCGTAAAAGCTTCAGATCTTATCTACAAAGAAAACTACACCATAGATCATTCAGGTAAGCAGATTGCAGGCTAGGTTTATAACCATACACAATATAACACCGATTACTGTGGGCAGTGCACAGGAAAGTGCTGTCCACTTTATGCTTTTTGTTTCTTTATAAATGGTAATAAGCGTCGTTGCACAGGGCCAGTGAAACAGGAAAAAAATTATGGTGTTTATTGCGGTTACCATATCCCAGCCGTTTGCAATCAGCATATCACGAAGTTGGGCAAGACTTCCAAAATCGGATAAAACGTTCCCCGACATATATCCCATAATCATTATTGGTACCACTGTTTCGTTTGCTGAAAATCCTAAAATAAACGCTGCAATAATTACACCGTCTAAACCCATAAGATTACCCAATGGCTTAAGTATGCCGCAAAAACGAGAAAACAAGCTAACATCGCCTACGTTGATATTTGCCAAAAGCCACAAAAGAAGTCCCGCAGGAATTGCCGACACTACCGCACGACCAAGGACAAACAGGGTTCTGTCAAATACCGAGCGTACTATAACCTTGCCTATTTGAGGGCGTCGGTATGGCGGAAGCTCCAATGCGAAGGAAGAGGGCTCTCCTTTTAAAAATATTTTTGACAAAACTTTTGAGGCTAGAAGTGTCATACCTATTGACAATATAATAAAACCTGTCAGGAAAACCGCCGGCAGAATGTTTTGAGAAATTATCCCTGTACCTGTAATTAAAAAAACACAAATTACAGAAATAAGGGCAGGGAATCTGCCGTTACAGGGAACCAAACTATTGGTGATAATCGCAATAAGGCGTTCTCTTGGACTATCTATAATACGTGCACCTACTACACCTGCAGCATTACAGCCTAACCCCATACACATTGTAAGAGCCTGCTTTCCACAAGCACCGCAATATTTAAAGCATTTATCCATATTAAATGCAAGACGCGGCAACACACCCGCATCTTCCAGTAGTGTAAAAATCGGAAAGAAGATTGCCATTGGCGGGAGCATAACTGATACAACCCACACAAGCATTCTGTAGCCACCAAAGACAATCATCTCACGCAAAAATTTCGGAATTTTAATTGCTCTTAGTGCAAAATCCAACCACTCTTCTGTTTTGAAAAGCCATAGGGACAACACATCTGACACAGAATTTGCACCTGCTATTGTCAGCCAAAAAACCCCTAAAAGCATCACCGCCATAATAAAATAGGCATACTTTCCCGTCAGAATACGATCAATTTTTCTGTCTCTTAACAAATAGTTTTCGTTTTTATATGTAATAGATTCTTTCGCTATACTTTGTGCTATTTCTACCGTATTTTTAACATTTTCTTCGCTATCTTCTATGTTTTCTTTCTTGATTTTATTGGTTCCCTTTTCTATTTTTGATATTTGCTGAAGAAGTTTTGTAACCCCTTTCCCACTTCGTGCAGATGTCATAATAACCGGAATATTCAATCTTTCTTCAAGAATCTTTTTATTTATCCTTATGCCTCTCTTTTCTGCCTCGTCAATTAAATTTATGCATACAATAACATTCTTACTGACTTCAACAGTCTGCAAAACCAATATCAGATTTCTTTCAAAGGATGTAGCGTCACACACCACGACCGTAACATCTGCATCATTTGAGCACACAAAATCTCTTGCTACCTCCTCTTCTGCCGAGTGGCAAAGCAGGGAATAACACCCGGGCAAATCAACAAATGTAATCTTTTTATCCTTATATTTGCAGTTCCCCACAGCACCTGTTACAGTTTTTCCGGGCCAGTTACCTGTATGCTGATGCATACCTGTCAAATAATTAAAAAGCGTAGACTTTCCCACGTTAGGGTTGCCCATTAATGCGACTGTTAGATTCTCACTTTTTGTTTCGTTTATAAAACGGTCCTGAGCTCTCGCCCCCGTTGAAGATTTGGTCAATCCCATAGCATCATCTCCTCATATCACAATATGTAAAAAACCGCCACTGCGTGACGGTTTTTTATTCCAATATAATATTTGACGAGTCATCACACCGAAGAGCAATCAGTGCACCGCGGACAAAGTATGCCTTTGGGTCCCCTAGAGGTGCTTTATATATACAGGTTATTTTTGTACCCGGTACAATCCCTAAATCATAGAGTCGTCTTTTCATACCATGTTCGCAAGTTACAGTTTTTACCACGCCGCACTCGTCAGGATTCAATTTTGATAGAGTACGCATAGTTGCCTCCTTTAGTACATAGTATGAAAAAACTCAAAATATGACAATAAAAAAAGCCCGACTTCGTCGGGCCTTTAATTCAATTAAAATAGTCCAAAACCACCATATGTTATAATAAGTGATGCAAATACGATTGATACCATAGACAAAAGTTTAATTAAGATGTTAACAGAAGGACCTGATGTATCTTTAAAGGGGTCACCTACTGTATCGCCAACTACGGCAGCTTTGTGGTTTTCTGAGCCTTTACCATTGAAGTTACCTGCTTCGATATACTTTTTAGCATTGTCCCATGCACCGCCTGAGTTTGCCATCATAATAGCAAGTACAAAACCTGAAACGAGTGCACCTGCAAGCATACCAACTACGCCGTTTACACCTAATACCAAACCAACAACGATAGGAGCAAAAACACCTAATGCCGCAGGAAGTATCATTTCCCTAAGTGATGATTTTGTACAGATGTCAACACATGTTTCGTAGTCTGCTTCGGCTGTTCCGTCTAACAAGCCTTTGATTTCTTTAAACTGACGGCGAACTTCGATAACAATTTTGTGAGCTGCACGGCCTACCGCCTGCATTGTCATTGCACTAAACAAGAAAGGAAGCATCGCACCAACAAAAAGACCAATTAAAACTGCAGGGTTTGTTATTGCAAGATTTAATTTTTCAGGTGCTATTGCTGTTACTTCGTCTGTATATGAAACGATTAAGGCAAGTGCAGTTAAAGCCGCTGAACCAATAGCAAAACCTTTACCAGTAGCTGCTGTTGTGTTACCGAGTGAGTCTAACGCATCAGTTCTTTCACGAACCTCAGGCTCCAAGCCACTCATTTCTGCTATACCACCTGCATTGTCTGCAACAGGGCCGTAAGCGTCTGTCGCCAATGTAATACCAAGTGTAGATAACATACCAACTGCAGAAAGACCAACGCCGTAAAGACCAAGCTCAAATGAACCCATACCGCCTGCAATAAAGTAGCTTATCAACACAGAAACACCAACAATAATTACAGGAATAGCTGTAGATTTCATACCAAGTGCCATACCATCAATGATGATGGTAGCAGATCCTGTTTCTGATGAGCTAGCAAGCTTCTGTGTGGGTTTATATGAATCTGATGTATAGTACTCTGTAAAGTAACCAATCAATACGCCTGCTAAAAGTCCTGATAATACAGCACCAAAGAGTCCAACATTATCGGGCATCAATACTAAAATAAGCACTAATGATGCAATAGCAGAAATAACTGCTGCTGAATATGTTCCGCGGCGAAGTGAGCCTAATAACATTTTCTGTGTTGCGCCTTCTTTTGTTGATACGAAGAAGGTAGAAATGATTGATGCAATAATTCCTACTGCCGCAATAAGCATAGGCAGGATAACACCTGAAAAGCCATAACCTGCCGCAACTGCTAAAGCACCGCAGGAAATAATTGAACCTACATATGATTCGTAAAGGTCTGCACCCATACCTGCAACGTCACCAACATTGTCACCAACGTTGTCTGCAATACACGCGGGGTTTCTGGGGTCGTCTTCCGGGATACCTGCTTCAACCTTACCTACAAGGTCAGCACCAACGTCAGCAGCTTTTGTAAATATTCCACCGCCAACACGGGCAAAAAGTGCCATTGAACTTGCTCCCATACCGAATGTAAGCATAGCAGATGTAATATCGCCGATTTCAAGATTAAATACAAATTTCAAAAGAATGAACCAGATGCTGATATCTAAAAGTCCGAGACCAACAACTGTCATACCCATAACTGCACCTGATGAAAAGGCAATCTTTAAACCTTTATCAAGACTCTGACGAGCGCCATGAGCGGTACGTGAGTTTGCATAGGTTGCAATTTTCATACCAACAAAGCCTGAAAGACCAGAGAAAAGTCCACCTGTAATAAAGGCAAAAGGTACGAAGGGTGTCAGCAATCCGCTAAATGCTAAGATTCCTAAAATTACAAACATAACTGCAAAGAAAATTCCAACAGTTTTGTACTGGCGTTTTAAGTACGCCATCGCTCCTGAACGGATTTTTGAAGAAATGTGTGCCATCTCATCAGTTCCTTCAGGAAGTTTTTTCACGGCATAGAACTTATAAGCTGCAAAAATAATCGCAACTATAGCTGCCGCAAGGACGAAAAATGGTGCATAATCCATAATTCACCTCTCCTCTCATTTCGCAATTTTATAAACTACTATATTATTTTACCACCTTTACCCTTTTTTGTAAAGGTTAAATCTTTAACGAATATTGTTTATAGCATCATCCAGCTTTTCCAAATCCTTACCCATTTGCTGCCAGTTGTTTTGTCCGCTGGACTTTCTGAAAGCATCATAAGCATCTACAACTTCTTTGATATAATCAACAGCCTCAGGAATATTTGGTATTTCGCCTTCATCAGGAGTTGTCTCAGGTGCATCCAAAAGATTTCCCGCCGAGAGTCCATCAGAACTTTTTATTACCTGAGATAAGGCTTCTTCAAGCGTAGGTGCCATTACAACAGCATCCTTATACGCTACGATTATTCTCTTTATTTCAGGCAATGACGCATTATTCTGTGATGTGATATAAACAGGCTCTACATAAAATATTGAATTTTTAAAAGGAATAACCAAAAGGTTTCCGCGAATTACTGTAGACCCACCTTGTCCCCAGAGAGTCATTTCTCTTGAAATGTCGGGGTCGTTGTCAATTTTGTTCTCTATCTGCATAGGACCATAGACTGTATCAGACTTCGGTATTCGGTAAAGCACAAGTTCCCCGTAATGGTTAATATCTGTACGCTTCATTAATATTCCCACCATATTGTACTTATCGCCTAAAACATAAGGCATATTGAGTACAAGCTCGGGCTCAGTTTCTCCTTCCAGTGTGAAAATATTAAAATAAGGATTTACCACGATTTCGTCATTTTCATATTTTTCCGTAGCAACTCTCCACACATCTGCCTGGTCATAGAACTGCCCCGCATCCTCTAAATGGTACCTTTGATAAACCTGTGTCTGGAGTTTGAATAACCCTTCCGGTGTGGTTATATGTGAAGCCA
>JAZNWB010000132.1:0-1649 GCA_045593125.1 Congzhengia sp.
GCCATTTTCATTAACCTCGGTAACCTTGATGCCCTCGTCTACCTTTTCAATGGTCACGCCTATGCCAACATAAACATTTTCAACGCCCATCAAAAAGCTCTTGAGTTCCTCAGCAGTCATATAGTCTGAATAATCATCAAGTGTATCTGTTACTGCCTGGATAGAACCCTCTAAAAGGTCGGGGTGTTCATTCATAACATAGTCTAAAACTGCTTCATACATTTTTGTTTTATCTGCTTCAAATCTGTAGTCTTCAGCAATTTTATCAATTATAGCTTTAATATAATGAGCTGAAATCTCGCCATCGGTATCAAGCGTTTCTGCCGATACCGAAAAAGGCATTACCAGCATTATAAGCGATATCAGTATCGCAATTATTCTTTTCATTCTTTTCATAGGTTTCTCCTTTTACATATGCTCAGGCGCTGAAATTCCCATAACGGAAAGAGCGTTCTTTATAACCTGACCGCAAGATGCCACCAGCTTAAGTCTTGCTTCACGAAGCGCTTCATCTTCACAGTCAACCTTACAAGCGCTGTAAAAGCCGTGGAACGCGGTTGCTAAGTCCATAGAGTATTTCGTAATTCTGCTGGGCTCGCGAAGGCGTGCAGATAACTTGATTTCCTCGGGGAACTTTGCGATTTCTTTCATAAGTTCAATTTCTTTTTCTTCTTTTAATAAGGATAAGTCTAAATCATTAACGCTTTTTACGCTAACGCCTTTAGCCTCTAACGCCTTTAATATTCCGCAAATTCTTGCGTGGGCATATTGAACATAGAACACGGGGTTTTCACTTGACTGACTCACCGCAAGCTCTAAGTCAAAATCAAAGTGGCTGTTTGCCTGACGCATATTAAAGAAAAATCTTGCTGCGTCAACACCTGTTTCTTCAAGCAAATCGCCTAACGTGATAGCTTTTCCCGTACGCTTTGACATTCTTACCGCCTCGCCGTCACGAACTAAGCGCACAAGCTGCATTAATATAACTTCAAGTCTTTCAGGGTCAATTCCCAAAGCCTGCATTGCGTATTTTAATCTTGCAACGTGGCCGTGGTGGTCAGCGCCCCAGATGTCGATTGCAGTATCAAAGCCCCTGTCAAATTTATTTTTGTGGTAGGCAATATCTGCCGCAAAATATGTTACAAATCCGTTTGCACGAACTAATACATCGTCTTTTTCCAAGCCGAATTCAGTTGCTTTGTACCAAATTGCGCCCTCTTTTTCGTAGGTGTATCCGCGTTTTGTAAGCTCTTCAACAGTTTCTAAAACCTTGTTTTCAGCGTGGAGCTTGCTTTCGTGGAACCATACGTCATAGTTAATTCCATATGCCTCAAGCCCTGTTTTTAAAGCCGCTATGTTTTTATATAATGTTTCGTCGATTAATGCTTTTTTAAGCTCTTCTTCCTCTGTATTCACCATAGAATCGCCGTGCCTTTCATAAAAGCACTTTGCGTGTTCTTTTACGTCGTCGCCATGGTATCCGTCTTCGGGAAATTCTACGTTTTCTTCACCTAAAACCAGCTGTTTGTATCTTGCCATTAAAGAAACTGCCAGCTTTTCAATCTGGTTTCCTGCATCATTTACGTAAAATTCCTTTGTAACATCGTAGCCTGCAAGCGCCATAATGTTTGCAAGGCAGTCACCTAAAG
>JAZNWB010000133.1:0-32213 GCA_045593125.1 Congzhengia sp.
ATGATATTATACAGAAAGAAATGATATATACTTATGATTTGAAAAATAGTAAATTTCTATAATAATGGTTTGTGCATAATGTCAGTTGATTTATGTTGTCTAATATGATAAAATGGAACAAATGGACAATTTCTGTCCATCTGCTGATATATAATGGTTTGTGAGGTGATATGAATGAAATTAGATAATGCTAAAACTTTTCGATTATTAAACTTATATGAAAGACTTAATCGAGGAGAAACGGTTAATAAAAAAGACTTTGCAAATTCATTTGGGATCAGCGAAAAATCGGTTCAAAGGGATATTGATGACTTAAGAGTATATCTTGCAGAATGTTATGAAAACGGTGATGATATTACTGTTGAATACAGCTATGTGAAAAATGGATATTATATTGTAAAGAAAGATAAAGAGTTCCTGACAAACGAAGAAATACTCGGAATTGCAAAGATTCTGCTTGAAAGCAGAGCGTATAATAAGAATGAACTTGAAGGGTTAATAGACAAGCTCCTACTTCAAGCAACGCCATCAGCACGAATGAATATAAAAGAGATGATACTCAACGAGAAATTCCATTACATTCCTCTTAAGCATAACAAGCCATTACTCAATGCTATTTGGGAATTAAGTGAGTGTATATACAACAAGAATATAATCACATTCGATTATGAAAGACAGGACCACAAAATAACGCATCGCACGGTCAAACCGCTTTCAATAATGTTTTCTGAATATTATTTCTATTTGATTGCTTGGTTTGCTGATGATTCCAAAGACTATCCTGCGGTATTTCGTGTTGATAGAATATCAAATGTAAAATGTAGCGGAGAAAAATTCAACATACCTTATTCCGAACGATTTGAGGAAGGTGAGTTCCGTAAAAGAGTTCAGTTTATGTATTCAGGACCACTTAAAACAATTAAATTTGAGTTCTCAGGACCTTCTCTCGAGGCTATACTTGATAGAATCCCTACAGCGAAAATTATCGCACAGGATGGCAACAAAACAATAATCAAAGCAGAATGCTACGGTGATGGAGTTCTGATGTGGTTAAGGACTCAGGGAGACAATGTGAAAATTTTATAAAAATTTTTATTGGTTGGACAATAACTGACCACACCCCTTTCGTATAATGGAGTTACCAAATACGAAAGGGGTAATTTTTATGCCAAAGATCTATTTAAATGGCGATGAAAGGCTAGTTCTCTTTGATTCTTTATCAAAGATGGAAAACGAACTGCGAAAAATGGATAGTTCTCTACCAACAGAACAGCAGAACGAATTTTTAGAAGTTATACGCAGTGTTTACGGAAAAAGAGGATGTATTCTTCATGGAAATTTATTCATGGCAGGAAATGTGATAAAGCCAGAGATATTGAAACATCCAAAGGTGATTATGGAAATATGTATGGAGTTCGCATTCCTACACTATGCTAAACTGAAGAATGACTGCCGAGATGAGTACTTCGCAAAGTTTGATTTTATATTTGACGAGTTTATTGTGAGCAGAAAAGACTACAAAGAACTTTTGCAGAAAACAGGAGATAGACTGTGCACAGAAGGTCCGAATTCATTTATACAAAAATATAAAGATATGATTGTTGATGAGAGACAGTTGGAAGGATTATTTGATATTGAAATTCCTGAAATCAACATACCTGCTCACTTAATTGAGGTGGATGTTTCGGACAAGAATACATTTAAAAACTGGAGTGCTGTAGAGGATAAAATAAATGATTTGATGTCAGAGCTTGTTAGACCTAAAAGTGGATGTACCGAAGAGGAAATCAGTTCTGCGTTTTCAAATTTGGTTGATAATATATATACTCAGCTTGGTAAAGCAGAGGAAAAGTATGAAGAACTGAAAGGACAAGAGGAAGACGAAGAAGATGATGAGTAAAGGAAAGGTGAAGATTATGAAAAAGAAAATAATAAGTTTAGTATTAGTTTTGGTGTTAGCAGTTTCGATGGTTATTCCAATGACATGCTTTGCATCGGGAATCAAGGTTACATTAAATGGTGAACAAATATATTTTGATCAACCACCAGTTATCAGAAACGGAAGAACGCTTGTTCCGGTGAGGGCAATATTCGAGGCGATGGGATGCACTGTTCTTTGGGATGGAGCAAATCAAATAGTCAATGTAGCAACAGAGTTTGGTATGATGACATTAGGTATTGGCAGTAATTATATCAGCTACAGAAATGAAAACGAAGACCGTTCAATTTTTACAGATGTACCACCGCAGATAATCAACATGAGGACACTAGTTCCTGTGCGCGCTATTGCAGAATGTACAGGATATAAGGTAGATTGGAATGATGCTACTCAGACAGTAATTATCACAGGTGAAATGGAAGGTTTAACAATTCCAAATGCAGATATCCCCGGGTACTATTCAGAAACACGAACTCCGGATTTTGGGGTGTGCTTCAATATAGCGGCAGTTAAGGCTGAAAACGGTGCTTACACATACAACGGAGTAACAGGAAAGCAAGTAATTGAGTATATAGAAACATATCTTGCAAGCGCAGGATTCTTAATTGACACAGAAAACGAAATATTTGGTATGTTTATCTTTACACTTTCAAACAACAAAACACAAGAAAATGTCAGGGTTAGCTACACAAAGAGTGATAAGACTTTGATTGTAACACTTTCCAACGGATAAATCTCATGGATATAAGGCTTTGCGAAGCAGATAGCAAGGCCTTTATCACATTTAAGTAAAAATCATCTCAAATATATTATTTTTGATCAGCAGGGTGACAAAATATGGTCATTTAATTGAAATTTGAATCAAACAATGATATAATTAAATAAGCTAATTTGGAGGTGCGATGCTATGAATAGTTACACTGACGTTATGGAAGATAATTTGTATTTAAAATGGGATTTACTAGACGATACAGAAGATGAATATTATGAAATTATAAAATATCTTAACTCAACGGAATTTCGTTCTTTTAGTGAAGGTATTAATCAAATGATTTCTGGTAAAATTGCAAATGCAGAGAACCCCATTGATTGTTTGAAAAGATTATGTCATGAAAAATCAATTGAACTGACGAAAGAACTTGCCTCTATAAATACTGTGAAAAGTTGGTTGTCTGGCGGAGAAAGACCGAAAAAAGGTGAGGAAAGCAGACGGAAATTATTTGTTCTAGCCTTCATACTCGAACTAACAACAGAGCAGACTGCTTATCTGTTTCAGCGGATTTTTTTAGATAGAGCATTTAATTCAAGGAATCCTAAAGAATTAATATATTACTATTGTATTGAGCAAGGATTAGAGTTAAAAGATGCTGATGCACTTATTTCACAGATAAACATTATAAATGACAATACCAACGATGAAACTATATTTACAAACATTATAAGAAGTGATATTAAAAAGTTGCACTCTGGTGATGAGATCGTGAGCTATATTAATAATCATCCGCATAATTTTTCAATAAATAATGTGAGTGCTCAAAAGGAACTTTCAAAGTTAATAGAAAGTGCAAAAAAAGAAGTTATGTGCGAAATAGAAACATTTGAATATGAAGAACTCAAAAAAGGGAAAAATGTCGATTCTATAAATTTTATGTATGAGGTTATTACCGGTCAGTCGGTGACAACAGAAAAGGGAACAAAAACCATATTTAAGAATTCAGAATTGCCGAAAGAAATACGAATTTCTTTTCCTGAAGCTGCGACTTTTTCTAAAAAAGAACCAACATATGACGAACTGCGAAAAATGATTATTTTATTATTTTCTTATAAGTTCTGGTCGGAAAACAAAAAGAAGAAACAAATGATAGATATTAAAGAAGACTATATAGGTCAATTGGATGCCGTCTTATATGAGTGCGGATTACCAACAATATATCCGGGGAATCCGTTTGACTGGTTATTTTGTTTTTGTACCTTGAGCGAACAACCGATAGATACATTTAGAAGTATAATAAATGATGTAATTAAGGAAAAATGAAAGTTACAAATTTAATTTTTGTTTTGATAAAATACATACAACGAATTGAGAGGAGTGTGTATTGTGATGAATAGAATACCGTTAAAATCAGAAACAACCATTAAATACATAGATAAGGAATACATTGTTGATTCGGTAATAGGCAGTGGAGCAACATGTATTGTTTATTCTGCTCATTATATTGATAAAGTTGGTATAACTCACAACATTAGATTAAAAGAATGTTATCCGTATAATACTGCAGTAACAAGAGTCAATAATGAAATTATATGGGAGTCTGAATCGGAAAAGAAACAAGTGCTTTCTTCATTTATAGTTGGCTATGAAAAACTGATGAAAAACCAAATGGGAAACTACAGTGTTAATGCTTTTGATTTGGTTAATGCAAATGGAACATACTATATTTTAATGGATTATAATGAGGGAACAACATTTGACAAAGAGAAATGTGTAACTATTTATGATGTTTTATACACCATTAAGTTGCTTGCATATGTTGTTGGTGAATATCATAAGAATGGTTATTTGCATCTTGACATAAAACCAGAAAACTTCCTTGTGTATCCACGCCCAAGTGAACATATAATTTTATTTGATATGGATTCAATTACGGCGATTGAAGATATCAGAAAAGGAAAAGTGAAAAGTGTTTCATATTCAATGAAGTGGGCAGCGCCAGAGCAGGCTCAAAGAAAGTTAAGTAAAATTTGTCCTGCGACTGATATTTTTTCTATTGGTGCTGTTCTTTTTTACAAAATAATGGGAAGAAATGTTTCAAATGAAGATATTGGAATTTTTTCTGAATGGAACTTTGAACAACCACTTTTTGAGAAAGTTAATCCAAAACTTAAATTGCATTTAAGTAAAATATTCAAAAAAACCCTTGCAGTAAATATAAACCGCAGATATCAGAATACTGATGAACTGATTGTAGATATTGATGAAGCAATGGAGTGTGCGCGTTTCAATTCTCCTTATGTTATGAGCAATTTTCCTAGTGCGAAATCTGTTTTTGTAGGAAGAGGTAGTGAATTATCACAATTACGCCAAATAATGAATGATAATCGAGTTGTATTTTTATCTGGTATTGGCGGCATAGGAAAAACAAGTTTGGTGTTAGAATATTTGCGTCAAAGTAAAAGAGAATTTGGAACTATTCTTTTTCTACGATATGATGATAACATTGATAAAACATTGAAAACTTCAGACATTGTGTTCAGAAACTATAAAGAATCAGAAAAAAGTTCTAATATAATCAATGGACTCTCAGAGTTAATGGACGAAAATGATCTGATTATAATTGATAACTTTGACAACATTGATAACATCAATGAATTAAATGAGTTTATTGATAATAGTGGAATACAATGTAAGATCATTATAACCACAAGGATCTATTCATCTGCATTATCGGATATGGGCCTTTGTTCAATGCAAATAAATGAGATGACTCAAGCAGATATAGAAAACTTGTTCTGTGTGCATAATGGCATCAATTATAATGATGATGAAAAAAGGATATTGAGAGATATTTTTAGAAACTTTGAATTTCACACTCTTTGTGTTGAACTGATTGCAAAATATTTGCGTATAAAGGCAGTAAAGCCGAGTGAATTTCGAGATAGAATATATAATTCCCTGCAAGGTATATCTGAATTTGATGATGTTAAAATCATTGAACAAAAGGATAATAGAATAGAACGAAGGAGTATGCAAAAACATATTGAGGCACTATTTGACATAACTTTATTGAATAATGAACATATGGAAATTCTTTCTTTGTTATCATTGTTTGGGAATGTGAGAGTGTCAAAAAAGTTTTTCTTGGAATGTATGGCATACAGTAATAGATACGATTTGCTTGATGAAATTATTAACATGGGTTGGATTGCAGAGAATGATGAGAATCAATTATCAATGCATCCATTAGTGCTGAGTGCAGTGACTGAAAAATGTAATGGTTCTTCATCAAAAATTATACCTCTTTTTTCGACTTTGACTAAAAAGTTGTCTAATTATAATGCCCTAAACAACAATAGACAATCTTTGCTTGCATATGTATGTGGAAATGCTATTTCAAATGTTGGTAAGATGTATTGTTGTTTGGCTAAAAAAGAATTACTGTTTGAATATTGTAAGATGGTGGACAGTTTTGATTTTTCTTTAAGGGTTGAGAAAATAGAGGCAATTTTTGATGATTCAATAGTGAGTGAATATTGCGATATATATGAAAAGGTTGAGTTCTATTTATTGAAGGCGAAGTCGTTTTTTTTCTGTGCTGGTAGATACCCGTATATTGCCGATGTTGATGAGGCGTGTTTAGATAAAGTGCCGTTGTGTTTCAAAAGTGCATACAAAATTATAAAAGAAATGCCAATAGAAAATGTATCTGAAAGCAATTTCTCAATTCTTGAAAGAATAAATGAAGAAATTTCAAGATATCAAGAAGGTTTTTCTTGGCTTGCATACGAGCTAAAATGTGGTCTTTTGAACGCAACAAAAGAAATTTCGAATAGAATTCTATCTGTTTATAGCGATAGAAATAATAAAGTTGAGGTTTGCCTAAGACTTTTGCGATTTAACCATGAACTATGTAACATTTCAAACAGAGATTACATATGCCATGAAACAAATTGCTTGTCTCCTGCAGAAATTGTAAGATATTCTTCAATTTATAAAGAAATGTGTGAGCATGACAACATTTTCGATATGAACAATTTACTTGAAGCTTTGGGATTAGATACAGTTATTCAAAGATTTTGTAATAACAGGGATTTCAAATTAGCAGCGCAAATATATAAAGAATTCTCCGAAATGATTGATACTTTCTCGGATGGCATTCTTAATTACTATTATGCCATGCATCATATTATCAATGAGGACACTACCGCTGCAAGAGAAAACTTTATCGTTGCATACGAAAATGATATTAATTACAAAATGGTAAGTAATATGCTTGACGAAATAGAAAAACACAAGAATATAGCAGCATATCGTGATTTAATAGTTAGGATTATTGAAAACGAATTAAGCTATTGTCAAAATATATATAACTTGCTTTTTGTAATAGAATTATATACTTATATATCAGAACAGCTTAGTCAGAAACAACGACAGCAAATAAGCAATGAAGTGCTTATCTGTTATAAAAAGGTTACAGATGCTGATTGTAACTGTGATAGAGAACAATATGAGTATTTTATTGACGGAATATGCGAACTCTATGATAAAAAAGAGAATGAACTACACTACTTTATTGTCAAGGAGTTTGTCCGGAAGCACATGGAACACTTTGAAAGGTTTTCTCCAAGCGCAAATAGTAAACTATGCTACAAGTTGGCTATTGAACTGTATGCTGAACAGAATTACAGGGATTCCTTTATTCTTTTTGAAAAAACTATTGGTATGTTTGGAAGTGCTGACAAAATAGAATATTTTAGCGAGTTTCTGTCTTGTGTAGAGAAAACAATTAATATAGAAGATAGAGTCTTGGGCATTAAAGCATTGTTAAAAGCTTATGACCAGTTTGATTGGAATGTGGATTATTATAATGTTGATTATGTTCAGGGAAAGACATTGTCGTTAAGAATGTCTGATTATGCAGAAAAAGAACAAATTTTTTCGCATAGGTTATATAATTTGATTATTGACATTATTAATTCTAACGATAGCGGGTCGTTGTCATCATTGGATGAAGCACAAATGTATTATGGATTGGCAAGGATTCCTTTGGCAAACGAGGATGAAAGAAATAAATATGCAAGTAAATGCAATTATTCGTTGATCGCACAAGATAAGTGCAGGCATCTCTCAGCATATGAGCAGGCATCCGAATGGGATATGGCAGCATCAGCATATACTTGCATTGATAAATATAAGGAGGCATACAAGTGCTATAAAAAAGCCAGGGAGTTATACTATTTTGATGACGACTCCGAGAGAAAACACGTGTTATACTCTGTCCATAATGCAACATACTCGTGCATTGAATGTCTGTGTAAGTATTCCGACACAGAATCAGCAAAAAAGGAACTTGATACTTATGTGTCAGAAATCATGGAAATTGTGAAAGAACGAAATGGACAAATTGATGTGGATTTGGGAAGGATGAAAATAGGTGAAATGCTTACCATTTCGGATTTAGTATATGTCTGTTGGAGCGCGGAAGAATTAAACGAAACCGAGCTATTTGCTATGGAATATCTTTTGTTGATAAAAGGACTTCTTGCGCTAGAGTTTCCGCTGACAAAACTATCAGAATTTTCTGCATCTTCTACATCCTCTACATCTGACATGCAAAGAATATTGTTTGAGATTCTTCATGAAATACAGGATTTTAGTAAATCAAAATACATCAATGATATTCTTGGATGGTGTTCGGACTATTCTGATTTTGTAGATTATAACCTATATGGAAGCAAAGAACTTCGGGATTGTTGCACAGAAATTTATACAAGATTATCAATTGGTGATTTTGCATTTAAATATTGAGTGTCAATGAAACTTACAAATTTCTCTATTGCGATGCTATGATTTATTCATAACATCGTGATAGAGATTTTTTTATTTTATAAAAGTCTCGTCAACGAAAGTTACAAGCAATAAAACACAGTTGATAAAATGTAATCACAAACTAAAAACAAACAAAAAAGGAGATTAAAAAATTATGAAAAGAGTAGCAGTGTTTTTAGATGGTTCAAATTGTTTCTTTACACAGAAACAAATGGGATGGAGTATTGATGCAGAAAAGTTGCTTGAGTATTGTAAAAACTTTGGAGAAGTAACAGAAGCACTTTACTATGGTGGCTTATCACAAGAACCGAGTCAACAGAAATATCTTGATAAGCTCGCATACATCGGCTATTCACTTGTTACCAAACCAATCAAAAAGATATATGACCATACAAGTGAAAAAACAGTTTTCAAGGCAAACTTGGATGTTGAAATTGTTCTTGATATGTTCAATATGATTGACAGATATGATATGGCAATATTAATCAGTGGCGATGGTGACTTCGAAAGAGCACTTCAACAGTTAAAATCAAGAGGCAAGGAAGTAAAGGTTATTTCAACAAGAGGCAGTGTTGCAAATGAACTTGTGCGTGCAACAGGAATCAACTATATTGACTTCTTGGCAATCAAGGAATTGATTGAACGAAATGATTCACCTTGTAATCTTAAAGACGATGCAAGTATAGAAAATGCTGTAGCATAAAGTCAAAGGAGGGGTAAAATGTTATTTTGGATTGGTAAAATGTTTCTGGAAGACCTTGAAGCAAAGGGTGTTAAATGGTATTGGTTTATGTAATCAAATACTGAGGAAATTTTAAAAATTTTTAGGAGGAATTAAAGATGGAAAACAAAAACAATGGTACAAATGTTGCTTTGGCAAGAGAGGCGGCAGAAGTAAAAGTAGGGTTAGAAGCGGCAAACAGAGCAGGTAGATGTAAAAATCTAAAAGGTATTGTGCATGAGACAATTTATAAGGACATGAAGAATATGACACCTAATAATATTGTCAATAATTGCAAAACAAGTTTTTCGAAATCATCAACAGCAGTTAGAGATGATCTGATTACAAAAAATGCGGCAAACAAAGTTGTGGAGAGAATGCAGTTAAAAGACACTCCTGCATCTATTTCAAAAACTATCAACCAGGTCAAGAATGGTCACTATAAAGGTACAAATTTGATGGGGACAAAGGAAACTGCTAAAGCATTTAATGATGCAACGAGAAACAATCCTGCAATTACTCAGAAAATGACAAGTACAGGCATTTCTTCAAAAGATACGGCAAGAATTGCTACAAAAACAATAGGTTCACAAGCTGGTAAATTATCAGCAAGTGCCGTAAGTAAAGCAGCAGCTTCATCCGGAGCAGTAGGAGCTGCAATATCAGGAGGGATAGAATTGGTATCATCAGGAATTCAGTTGGCAAACGGAGAAATCGACGGAGGCGAATTTGCATTGAATGTGGCAAAAGAAACAGTAGGTGGCGGACTTTCAGCAGCAGGCGGAACTGCAGCCGCAACAGTAGCGGCAGCAGGAGCAGCAACAGCTCTTGCAGCAACTTCAGCACCATTATGGATACCGGCAGCAGTTGGTGTAGGTGCAGCAGTAGCGGTTGGCAGTGCTATAAAAGGTATTTGGGATTTTTTTTGGGACCTATAAGATGGAGGTGTTAAAATATGAGCAAGAAATGGCTTAAGAGAATTATAACCGGATTATCATTTGGGGCATTTGCATTACTTTCGCTTCCCGTATTCAAGGTCAGCGTAGATGGAACTGAGTATGTGGTAAGAGGCTTGAATCTGCCAGAGTTTTCAGTTTGCGGATGTATTGTGTTGGTGATTCCGTTAATTATATTGGCACTATTATATAGCCATATGACTATTACGCAAAAGACAGTTGGAATTATTGGCGTACAATGTGCTAATATAATTGGAGTACATAGTTCACTGTATGGAGCGAAAAAATGGGTTGAAGAAATTTCATCACATTACGCAAGTCCTGAACCATATTTATTCGTATATGCAGCATTGATTACTCTTACACTCATTATTTTTTATCTATACAACGAGTACTTGGGTAATTTGTCGTTCAGATGTTTGAGGTTTCTTAAAAACAGAAAAAAGGTATGATGTTTCAAATAATACCCATCGTTTACGATATAATAATCGTGGATGATGGGCGTTTTCTTAATTAAATGAAATTTTAAAAACTTAATAAAAAAACAGCTCCACCTCTTGCAAAGATAAAAATGATGTGTTAAAATGTGCTTGTAAAAACTCATAATGAGTTTCAGGTAAGAAGATTACACAGGTAAGAAGTTAAGCAGGTTTAAGACGTTACTCAAAGGGACAAGTTTGCCCTTTTGCAGAAAACGCACCTGTAATTGTCATAAGTGGAAAACAAAATTGAAAGCAAACAGAAGTAATGAACCTACGGGGGATTTCGGTGTTTGCTTTTATTGTGCAAAGAAGTGGAAAAGAAAAAATATCGTGCAGAATTTTAGTCTGTCGGTAATAAGGCGGTAACAAAGAATGTAGTAACTATCCTACGGGATAAGACTGCATTCTTTTTTTGTTTTTGAAGATAGATTTATTGGTTGGGAGTAAGAGTTTTATGAAGTCCTATACGGCACTTTTTATACTGTCTTGTAAAAGGTTGTACGGACACAAAGATGTTTTAGTTGGTTGGAGAATCTAAATGCAGAGTTTACCATCGGATTTGTACGCATAGACTTTAAAAAAATCCGTAGAGGTTGGACAGAACCTTGACACAGTAGCGGCTGTGAAAATATTAAATTACATATGTCACCGCTATGGCATATTTCAGCATCGGCATAAATATATGCACCTGAGTTTAGCAGGGATGCTACCGCAGGAGAATTTCTCCAACTACCTTTCGCGGGAATATTACTAACCGAGCAATATGCTTTAGATAAAATGGAGACAGGGACAAAGAAAACGTCTCAAAATGCTGCAAAAACTGGGTTTCTCACACAGTCATATCGGGAAATGCAGAGGTAACGTGGAGGAATTCTGGCGGGATAGGTATGCCCTATGCTGAGGAAAGGACTTTGAAATGGATAAAAATATATATAAGAATTTGGAAGTACAGTACAAGAAATTATTCCGTCATTTAAAGGTCGGAAGTTTCAAAACAAGAGAGCGTTATGGAAAGGCGTTCAAGCGATTTATGGTGTTTTTGGCAAGAGAATATCATTTGCAAAAGCTGGCAAACATTTCAGACAAGCATATATACGCTTATGTAAGCTATATGCAAAATAAAGGTTTATCTGCATCAACCATAAAGACTGAACTTGCGGCAATACGGTTTTTCCATGACAGTATGCCGTACACAAGAAACACATTGCCGACAAATGATGAACTCAAGCTTGAAAAACGAAATTTCGGTGGAGTTGACAGAACTTGGTCTGAAATTGAGTTTGGAAAAATGCTTGCTCTATCTTTGTGTGGAGAATACCCTGAATATTCAGGTATGCTTTATCTTGGAAGATATGCCGGACTTCGTTTGGAGGAATGTTTCCGCATTGACACCAACGATGCTAAAAACGCTCTCGAAACGGGAAAGTTACTTGTTAAAGGTAAAGGCGGACTCACAAGATATGTACCGATTTGTTATCAACTTGAGATCGTATTTCGTGATATGTTAAAGGTTACACCTGTCGGTCAAAAACTTTTTGTAAGACCGTATGACAAGACCCACCTTGCTATGAAGCGTTTGCAAAATTTTATTGCATATCACAGGAAAGAGTTTACCGAAAACAAAATTACCTTTCACGGACTTCGCCATACATATGCTCACGAGCAGTATGAGAAGTTTATAAAAGAAGGATGTTCGGAATTTGATGCCCGTAAAAAGGTATCGGAGCTGCTCGGCCATCATCGTGATGATGTAACGAGAATTTATTTATCCGAATAAAATTTTGAATATCTGGAAATTATTAGATATAGTGAAAGGAGCTTTCTATGGTAAATACTTTTAATATTAATGATTTTGCAGACTTAAAAGTTTTAACTGTTGATAAAACAAAATCAAAACAAGAGCGGTTGAAGCAATTTATCACGGATGTAAAAAATCCGTATATGGTAAGAGTTGGTGATACACTGGTACGAATAGAATTTACCGGTGGAAGAAACTTTTCGGACGCTTTAACTGCAGCTTTCTTGATGTAAAGTGGAAATTTCATAATATTTCCTCTTGAAGTTTAGACGGCGGTATGATATAATTTTTAACGTAGAGATTAGCATATCGCCGTCGAAATAAAAGACGGAGGTACGCGATATGACAAATACAAAATATGCGATGTACTTAGAGCAGCCTCCAGTATTTAAAATACAGTGGAGAGCTGCTCTTTATATAAGACTTTCAAAAGAAGATGGCGACAAAGGCGAAAGTAACTCTGTAACATCGCAGAGAGAAATATTAAAAGAATTCTTGAAACTTCACCCTGACATTGAACTTTATGATATTTATGTAGATGATGGCTTTACGGGTACAAACTTTGACAGACCTGATTTTACACGAATGATGGAAGATATTTACTCCGGTAATGTAAATTGTGTTATAGTAAAGGATTTATCAAGATTTGGAAGAAACTATACCGATAGCGGAAATTATCTTGATAATGTGTTTGTGAGGCTCAGAGTTCGTTTTATAGCACTTAATAATGGTGTTGATACCGCATCAAATAATATGAACGCCGCAACGCAGTGCATTTCTGTGGGTGTTACTAATGTTATCAACGAAAGTGTTGCCGCAACAACCTCGGTAAATGTTCGAGGAACTCTTAATGTAAACCGTGCTCAAGGCAAGTTTATAGGTTCTTTTCCGACATACGGATATTTGAAAGATCCTAATGACCATCATAAACTTATTGTTGATGAAGAAGTTGCACCTGTTATCCGTTCAATATTCGAACGATTTGTTGCAGGTAAAAGTATAATCGGCATTGCAAAGGAACTAAACGAAGAAGGTATTCCTAATCCTTCAATGTATAAGAAGCTTAAGGGTTTTAATTACAGACATCCTGTAGGCAAAAGCAATGACGGACTATGGCCGGACAGTTCCGTAAGAAGAATACTTCGAAACGAAATGTATATCGGCAATATGGTGCAAGGCAAAAACACAACGATAAGTTATAAGATTAAGCAATGCAGACCAATTCCCAAAGAAGATTGGATTATTGTTGAAAATACTCACGAGGCTATTGTCAGCAAAGAGATATTTGAAAAAGCACAGTCTCTTTTCAACAAAAATATACGAGTCGCACCACAGAAAAAAGAGGTGGATTTATTTTCCGGCTTTGTTCGCTGTGCCGATTGCCATAGAACGATGAATAAAAAAACAAATGTCCATTCTTATGCAACTTATCATTATTATCGTTGTTCTACTGCAAGAAAGATGAAGAAAAGCGCTTGCGGCAATCATACAATAAGGATAGACAAGCTGGAAGAAGCGGTATTGGTTGTTATTCAGAACATGGTTGATGTGGCAATTGAAATGGATGATATTCTGAAAAGAATCAATTCGAGCGGTGAAAGAAAAAAAGAATCCAAACATCTTAAAAAGGCAATCGAAACACAAACTGCCGAAAGGGATAAATGTAAACGAATGATGGTTGATTTATATCCGGATTGGAAAAACGGCATCATTACTCAAGAGGAATATTTAATGTTAAAGCAGGGTATTTCGGAAAAAATAGAAACTCTTGATAAAATGATAGAAAACCTCGCTGAAACAGCAAGAAGCTATGAGGAAGGGGTAAATGAAGAGAATGAGTTTATTGCTCATTTCAAGGCACATGGCAAAATAAAAGCTTTAACCCGAAATCTTCTGCTTGAGTTGGTTGACGAGATTTTAGTACACGAAGGCGGAGACATTACTGTAAAATTCAAGTTTAACGATGCTTATAAAGAAGTTATGGAATACATTGAAATGAATAAGGATATTGTCAAAACAGCTTAATAAACTACAGAAATTATCTTTTGGATAAAAATAACAACAATCGTTAAAGATGCACCATATTGTTAAATTCAAGGTTTTTGGGCCTTATTTTTCAGGCTTAAAAACCTTGTTTTGTGCAAAGTGAATATTTGGTAATCAAAAACTATACAAAATAAACAAAATTAAAGAAATTTATGGTGTACCCTTGACATTTTCCCCTGCCGCTGTCGATACTCTTTTAACTCACTTTAAAGATACAAAACGAAGCCCTGCTGACTATGACTTAATTGTAAGTGGTGACTTAGGCAAGGTAGGAAAATCTATAGTTATAGATTTAATGAAACAAGAAGGATACGACCTTTCTAAAAACTATAACGACTGCGGTCTGATTTTATTTGACTGCGAAAGTCAGGATGTGCACTCAGGAGGCAGCGGTTGCGGTTGCTCTGCTTTAACCTTTTGCGGATATTTGTATAAGCTATTAAATGAAAAAAAATATAACCGCATTTTATTTATGGCAACAGGGGCTCTAATGAGCACCACTACCATACAACAGGGCGAAAGCATACCCGGAATAGCACATGCTGTTAGTATAGTAAATAATTAAAAAATGTGTGCATTTATTTAAAACAAGGCTGCAAGATATTTTCTTGCAGCCTTGTTTTAAATAACTTCTCATATTTACACAAAACAAATATAGCTCTTATAACCACTTATCTAAAAAATCATAAGCTTCCTTAAGTGCCCACTCCGGTGGTCTGTGCCCGGTTGCATGATTAATAAATTTCAAACGTTCATCATCGGTTTTATATCCAGGTGCTTTGCACACCATATCCCAGCTTGTGTCGTCGTCAAATTCACCTGCAATCAGGCAGAATGGTTTAGGTGCTGCAATGCCAAGAAGCTCAGAGTGATCCATTTTATTTTTTATAAATTTGTCTACACTATTATGCCAGTACCAGATATCATTCCAGTTGGTTTGTTCCCAGCCAATACCGAAATCGCTGGCAACAATGACCTTAACTCTTTCGTCAAGACAACCTGTGTAAAATGCCATTTTTCCGCCTAAAGAGTGTCCCGCAATACCTATACGTGAACTGTCAACTCTGGAATCTGCGGCTACCGCATCGATAAGGAGAGTCGTATCTGAAACCAGTTTTCCTACACCGCTCCAATTCGGATTATCCTTTCTTAGACATCTTCCCGCCTCGCCCCAAAGGTCAAATCCCTTTTTTTCATATATATTCTGCGTGTATGTAAGATAATAGGCATCTGCACTTGCAGTAATATATCCTCTTTTTACAAGGTTTTTCATTAATGCAATTTCGCTGTATTTTTCAATTACTTCACCCGTTTCCAGGTCAAATCCAAGCATTCCTTCAGGAAAGTAAAAAGGAATAACAACTGCAGGACATAACGAAGTCAGATTTTTGGGGAAGGCAATCATAACCCGCTGTAACGATTTAGGGTCATTTCTTTGCACATAAACCTCAAGGTCAAAGTCTTCATACTCGTATTTTTTAATAAATGTTGCAGGTTCCTTTGGAATATCATATGACGGAGCTCCCAAAGCCTCAAGCCATTTTCTTTTTATGTTGTTCATAATAATCCCGTCCTTTTATTTTTTGCATTAATTTGCCGGACTTAAACCGGCAAACCTTATTTTATACAGCAAGGTAAATCTCAAATTGTCACACATTTTAAATTATTTTACCTCTATAACTTCTTCTGTTTCAAACAAATACAAATAGCATTTTTTGACCGGCAGACTATAAATTAACTCCGCCGCACGAGCGTAATAGTAAAGCTGAATTTTATATTTTTCCGCTACCTCTTCTTTCGAGGTTATATGCTCGGTTTTATAGTCAAGCACCGTTATTTCTCCATCACTTATAATCACACAGTCAATTACACCCTGAAGCATTATTGTCTCGTCGCCTGTATAATTGGACTCTGCCTCTTTTGCAGGTATGTTTATGCCGAACATAACCTCTCTTTCGACTTTTTCAGCAGATACTATGCTTTTACCCATATTGGTTTTTAAAAAGCGACCTATTTTTTTAACATCAACACATTCTGCTTCATCTTGCGTAAGATGGTTTTTGTTAACCATTTCTGCAATTTGCTCTTTTATTTCTTCTTCTGAACTTTTTGCAAAATCCAGTCTTTGCATAACAGTATGAAACGCTGTTCCCCGTGCCGCGCTGCTTAGCCTTTTTGATGCTGTTTCCTGCAAAAACTTAGGTCTGGGATACAGGTATACACCATCTTGACTTTCTTCTCTCAAATGTTTGTTTTTAAGCTCTGTTACGGTTACCTTTGTTGGCAGCGTGGTCTCTTTAAAATACGGATAACTGTAACGTATTCTATTTATTAATTTTTCTTTATTATATGTTTTGTCTGCTTGCTCCAAAAATTCGTTGCTTTGTTTATATTCAATAGCCGTATCGCCTTTGTGAATAGTCACAGACCACGGACTATTGCTATCGGATAATTTAATATTATAATCGATACTGTCACGTAGCGGTGAGCAACCGGGATGCACAAGCAAAGCCAATATAAACCAATCAAGATATGTCCCCGCTTTAAGCACAGCAGCAGGAATTGCTTTGCCTCTATCGTCAATAGCTGTGCCAAGTGCATATGCCCGCGAATGAACATCTTTAATAGAGCCTATTACAATAAGTTTTTCGCGTGCACGTGTAAGCGCAACATATAAAATTCGCATTTCTTCTGACAAAGTTTCGCGTTCAATTTTTTCGCGAACTATCGCACGGACAGCCGTAGGATATGTAATGCGTAAATCCGAATCTACAAATTTAGGACCATAACCCAGTTCAGAATGAATTAATACATTTTTAGATAAATCTCTGCGATTCATTTTTTTACCTGCGCCGCACAAAATCACAACAGGAAACTCAAGACCCTTACTTTTATGAATACTCATAATACGCACAACATCCTGCTCTTCGCCTATCGAACGTGCAACATCATAATCTCCGCCGGCCGCGCGGTATTTATCAATAAATCTTATAAAGCTGTAAAGACCGCGAAAACCGGTTTTTTCATACTCCTGTGCTCTCGTTGCCAGCAGACGCAAATTGCTTTGACGGATTACCCCATTAGGCTGCGCTCCCTGTGCATCATAAAATCCCGTTTGATTGTATAATGCCCAAATTAATTCGTCAAGCTGCAAATATTTTGATTGCTCACGAAAAGAAGTCAGTTTTTCTAAAAAAGCACGCACTTGCTCTGCAATTTTTGAATCATCATTTGCTTTTGCCAAAAGTGCCTCGTAAAAGCTCCCTTTTTTGTTTGCTATCCTGATTTGAGCAAGGTCATTCGTTGTGAAATTAAACATTTGCGACCTTAAAACCGATAAAAGTGGCAAATCCTGATACGGATTGTCTATAATCTGAAGCAGCGACATCATTATCTCTACTTCTGCACTCTCTAAAAATCCGCCGCCGGTTTCTGAATAGCACGGAATGCCGTACTCACTTAATGTAACACGAAAAATATTTGCCCAGTCTTTAGTCTTACGCAATATAATGCAAACGTCTTTATATGTAATTGGTCGATATCCGCTTTTTGTAAGCACCTGATAACCGCCTGAAATCAGTTCGGATATCTGTTTTGCCGCCAACCGTGCCTCAAGCTCTATTTCCTCAGCCGGTGGCTCGTCGTCATCCGAGATATTAGCTTCATCATCGGTAGTAGTTGGCTCTATAATATGCAATTGTAAATCAGCAGGCAATGGGTGCGGTGTTTCGGGATACTCTGCTCCCATATACAATTTTTCCTCTTCGTTATAGTCCACCTCGCCTACCTCGTGCGACATTATTCTTTCGAAAATATCATTAATTCCCGATAAAATACAATCTCTGCTTCGAAAGTTTTTCGACAGAATTATTTTCTGACCAAACTCATTCCCATTACTTGAAAAACTATCCCTTTTTTCACAAAACAGTGTTGGGTCGGTGTTTCTGAATCTATAAATACTCTGCTTTATGTCCCCCACCATAAAAAGATTATTCTCTTTTTTTATCGACGAAAAAATTGCCTCTTGAAGTCGATTCGTATCCTGATATTCATCTATTAAAATCTCTTCAAAGCTATCTGACAAAATATGGGCAAGCGGAGTAGAATTTCCCTCTTCATCTGTCAAAAGCCGATAGCAGCCATGCTCTAAATCATTAAAATTTAGTATGTTTTTTTCTGTTTTTTTCTTATCAAAACGGTCCATTAAGCGCACAATAAGCTCAGACAAGCATCGCATTTGCGGGTATTGCGTAAGCAAAACCTTCTCCTGCTCTTCTGGCGTCAGCAACAAAAATCCGTTTAAAATGTTTTTTGTAAAATCGTCCTTTGCTCTTTGACGTGCACTTTTTATATACTCACGATATTTAGGCTCTGTGCCCTTAGTCTGAGTTGGAAAACGTGCAAACTCAACGGACTCTGCCCATTTTTGTGCTTCGTTATAGTCAGTAATATCAAGCAGATGCTTAAAGCATTCCTGCTCTTGCGCCAAAAACAAAAACAAATTATCTCCGCCATCGTCTAGCTGAGCCTTTTTTAAAAGGTCATTATATTGCGCTATGATTTCCCTTATTTTATCTTGCGCAATACGGAGTATGTTTTCAGCCATCTCTGACTCGTTAAATTTTCCATAAGCACAATTAAATTTTTCTGCCGAATCATAAAGCCACTTTTTCGGATTTGGCAGACTCATTACAAATTTATATATCTGACTTACTAACTCATCAAAACCATCGCGGTTTTTAACACTTGAATAATTTTCTAAAAGCAAATAAAAAGGCTCTGCAAATTCTGTATCCTCATACATTTCATCAACGACCTCGTCTAAAGCCTCGAGCCACAAAAGGTTGCTCTCGGTTTCATCCGCCAAACGAAAGTTAGGGTCGATACCTGCAAGATTAAAATTCGCACGTAATGTATTTAAGCAAAACGAATGGATTGTGGTAATGTTAGCCTTTGCAGTCAGTGCCATTTGTCTTGACAAGGATTCTGATGATGGATTGTTTTCAAGCTTAGCCGCAATAGCTGCAGTAATTCGCTCGCGCATTTCTGCCGCTGCTGCATTGGTAAATGTAACAACTAAAAGGCGGTCGATATCCACAGGATTTTGTGGGTCTGTAATTTTTTCTATAATTCGCTCAACAAGCACTGCTGTTTTTCCGCTTCCCGCTGCCGCCGATACCAAAAGATTAGCTCCGCGCGTGTATATTGCCGCAAGCTGTTCATCGGTCCATCTGTTCGCCATACATTATCACACCCTTAGTATTAATATAATAATTGTAGCATAAAATCATAAAAAAATAAACTGAAATAATATAATTTGTAACATTTTTGTTAGCACTCTTGAGAAAAATATAGCTATGTGCTAAAATTATACTACTAATTTGCAGAAAGGATTTTTAAAATGTTAGACATTTGGCAGCGCATACCGGCATTTTTTATTATTTTGCATATTATAAGTCTGATTTTTGTTCTTTTCAAGGAACGAAAACGTCCCGAAAGCACAATTTCATGGATATTTACTCTTACTGTTTTGCCTGTATTCGGTCTGTTTTTATATATTTTTCTTGGAACGGCAAGATATGTAAATACCAAACGTAAATTCAGCAAAAAAAAGCTATATGATGATGCATATAAACGGATAATTCAAAGTCAGCTAGAGCACATTGAGCATGACGGAAGCAATTTTTGCTCTGGCGAATCCGCTGATTATATTGATATGATTTTAATGAACATAAAAACAGGAGACAGCCTTTATACTGATGATAATTCTCTTACTCTTTTTAAATCTGCTCGTGAAAAATATGATGAAATGTTTAAAGATATTCTTTCTGCCAAAAAGACAATTAACGTAATGTATTACATTTTCAGGAACGACACTATCGGCAATGAATTAATAGACCTGCTTTCTGAAAAGGCATCAGAGGGTGTTGAGGTGCGTTTAATTTATGACAGCTTTGGCAATTTAAAAACTCCTGCAAAGACTTTTAAAAGACTTAAATCTGCCGGAGGTCAAGTAATACGATTTCTGCCACAAAATTTTTTAAATCTGCTTAGAATAAATTATCGAAATCACCGCAAAATTGTTGTGATAGATGGCGAAATCGGATATGTAGGCGGCATTAACATCGGCGACGAATATTTAGGACTCGACATGACAAAAAGTCCGTGGCGCGATACTCATCTTAAAATAGTCGGCAGTGCTGCCGCAGCCCTGCAGCTACAGTTTTTAATGGATTGGCAATACTTAATTGATGAAAAAATAGATGAACAAAATGCAATAGAAAAGTTTTTTTCAACTCGCAAGTATAACGGAAAATCAGCGGTACAAATAGTGTCAAGCGGTCCTGATAGTCCGTCACAACAAATAAAATACAGCTTTGTTAAGCTTATCAGCAAGGCTAAAAAAACACTTTATTTGCAAACGCCTTATTTGATACCCGATGACACAATTAAAGACGGACTAAAAATTGCTGTTAAATCCGGTGTAGATGTTCGTGTTATGATTCCCGGTGTTCCTGATAAAAAATTTGTTTATTATGCCACTTTATCGTATGTAGAAGAATTGCTTGAGGCAGGCATCAAGGTATATCGATATGACGGTTTTTTGCACAGCAAAATGTTAGTAAGCGATGCTAAAGTCTGCACTTTAGGCACAACCAATATAGATTTACGCGGATTTAATCTGGCTTTTGAAATTAACGCATTTATTTATGATTCACATTTTGCAGAAAAATGCGAAGAAATGTTCTTAGAAGATATTAAATCGTGCAGCGAGCTTACTCTTGACAGCTTTAAAAATCGCAGTCTGTGGCTTAAATTTAAAGAATCTATTTTCAGGTTACTATCACCGTTAATGTAAAATCTCAATATAAATATTAAATTAGCTTTTGTCGAAAAGTTTTTTAAATTCGACAAAAGCTTATTTTTTTCATCAAAGGATAATTTATATAATATGCCGTATATTATATATGGAAATATTTGTAAATATAACAAAGGAGGAGTTTAATTTGGATATTAAACTGCAAATGAAAGGTCGCACTTTAATAGCATCTTTAACAGGAGAACTGGACCACCACAGTGCTAAAACAGTTAAGGATATGTTAGAGACTGCAATAATAAACAAGTCAGCACAAAATATGGTATTTGATTTTTCGAATCTTACATTTATGGATAGCTCGGGTATTGGACTTATAATAGGACGCTATAAACTGATTACTTCTTTCGGCGGCAAGGTAAGTATTGTAAGCCACAGTAAAACCTTAAATCGCTTGATAAGTATGTCAGGTCTGACTAAGCTGATGGAAATTTTTGAAACAGTTGACCGCGCTTTAGAAAGTATGCAGGGAGGAAGATAAAATGAACAATACTAAAGATAATGAAATGACGCTTGCGTTTGTAAGTAAATCATCTAACGAGGGCTTTGCGCGGGCTGCCGTAGCTGCCTTTGTCGCTCAGCTTGACCCAACCTTAGACGAACTGGCAGATATTAAAACTGCTGTTTCTGAAGCCGTAACCAACGCAATTATACACGGATACGGAACTAAAGACGGTATGGTACATATAAGTTGCGAAATAATTGACAGAACCGTCAGAATAAGTGTTTCGGATAGCGGACAAGGCATAGAAAATCTTGCGCAAGCTATGCAGCCACTATATAGTGGTTGCCCGGAAATGGAACGTTCAGGTATGGGCTTTACTGTTATGGAAACCTTTATGGACAGCTTAGATGTCGAATCAAAGCGGGGCATCGGTACAACAGTACATATGAGCAAAATACTTAAAGCGTAAATCGCAGTTGGAATAAGGAGGTGTGTTATGCAGGAGCATACCAATTGCGAAATATATAAATTAATTTTTCTTGCGCAAGACGGCGACCGTTGTGCCTTAGAAACGCTGATAAAAGAGAATATTAAGCTGGTTTATTCTATTGCTCATAAGCTTACGGGACGTGGTATCGAGCTTGACGATTTAGTACAGATTGGCTCGATAGGATTAATAAAAGCTATTAAAAAATTTGATGCAGGCTTTGATGTTAAGTTTTCGACCTATGCTGTTCCTATGATTATGGGTGAAATGAAACGTTTTTTAAGAGACAACGGTCCTATTAAGGTAAGCAGAAGCCTTAAAACCTTGGCAAACAAGGCATTTGCCGTTAAAAGCAGACTGTCTGAGAAATTGGGAAGAGAACCCGCAATAAGCGAAATTGCCGAAGATTTAGGCGTTACTTCAGCTGATTTAGCCATTGCACTTGATGCAGTTAAAACTCCGGAGTCTATATATACACCATATGGTGATGATGACAGCATTTTGCTGATAGATAAAATCAATGGTGGTTTAGAAAATGAGGGAAATACAGTAAATAAAATTGCCCTGGCAGAATTAATTTCAAAACTACCTGAGCGCGAACGAAAAATAATAATATTAAGATATTTTAAAGATAAAACACAAACTCAAATTGCAAAGCAATTAGGAATATCGCAAGTACAAGTTTCAAGGCTGGAAAAAAAGATTTTAACAATTATGAGAAATTCACTGTCGGCAGGATAATACTTAGGAGCTTTAGCAAAATGAAATTCATTTTGCTAAAGCCTTCTGCATACAAAAAGTCGGTTGGTAAAACCAACCGACTTAATTTTTAAATTAGTTAAGGATAGCTTTTTCAGTCTCTTTATCAAAGATATGAATTTTGTTGCCATCTAAAGCAATCTTAATTGTATCACCCATTTTAGCAGTAGTTCTCGGGTTAACAATTGCAGTAAAGCTTGTGCCCTCAATGTTTAAATACAAGTGAGTTGTAGCACCCATAAGCTCTGTAATTTCAACCTTTGCATCAACTGTGCAATCCGGAGCAGAAGAAATGTATGCTTCTTCGTCATGCATATTTTCAGGACGAATACCCATAATAACCTGCTTACCGATGTACTCACTGCCTTCTAATTTAGCAGCTTTGCCATCAGGAATTTTAACAGATGAATCACCGAAGGTCAGGTATAAACCGTCATCCTTCTTTTCAAGTGTTGCGTCAACAAAGTTCATCGGAGGACTTCCGATGAAGCCTGCAACGAATACGTTGCACGGATTATCATAAAGAACCTGAGGACTGTCAATCTGCTGAATGAAACCGTCCTTCATAACTACGATACGTGTACCCATGGTCATAGCCTCTGTCTGGTCATGTGTAACGTAGATAAAGGTTGTCTGTAATCTCTTATGGAGCTTACCGATTTCTGTTCTCATCTGACCTCTCAGCTTAGCATCAAGGTTAGAAAGCGGTTCGTCCATCAAGAATACTTTAGGTTCACGAACGATTGCACGACCTAAAGCAACACGCTGTCTCTGACCACCGGACAGAGCCTTCGGCTTTCTGTCGAGCAAGTGCTCGATATCGAGGATTCTTGCAGCCTCGGTAACTCTCTTTTTAATTTCGTCTTTCGGCATTTTTCTAAGCTTAAGACCAAATGCCATATTATCAAATACTGTCATATGCGGATACAGAGCATAGTTCTGGAAAACCATCGCAATATCTCTGTCCTTCGGAGCAACATCGTTAACGAGTTTATCCCCGATATACAGTTCGCCCTCTGAAATTTCTTCCAGACCGGCAATCATTCTAAGAGTTGTCGATTTACCACAGCCGGAAGGACCGACCAATACAACGAACTCTTTATCTTCAATATCTAAATTGAAATCACTTACAGCTGTAACGCCGCCGGCATATCTCTTATAAATGCCCTTCAGATTTAGACTTGCCATTGTGTGAAACCTCCTCATACTTTTCGACTAAACTTTTACACTAGATATGATACCATAATTCCAATTAAAATGTTAGTCTCTTTTTAACCAAAATTTCAAAAATTTATTTAGTAACATTGCATAAAAACGACTTTTGTCCTTTTTATTACACTACATTGCCTCTTTAATACTTAAAGAAATTCGTTTTTTAGAGACATCAAGGTCAATAATTTTCACCTTAACAATATCTCCTACAGAAAGAGCCTCCATAGGATGTTTTATAAATTTGTTGCTGATTTGCGACACGTGCACAAGTCCGTCCTGATGTACACCAATATCAACGAACGCACCAAAGTCAATTACATTTCTTACTGTTCCCGAAAGCACCATTCCCACACTTAAATTTTCGATAGATAAAAGGTCTGAACGGAGCATGGGTTTAGGCAGTTCATCACGCGGGTCACGTCCAGGTTTTATTACTGCGTCAATAATATCTTTTAATGTAGGGATGCCTATGCCTAAGTCGTCTGCTATTTTTTGCATTCCCTCTTCTTTTATTTTTTCTAAAAACTCCTGTCTGTGCTGCACTACTTCTTCAACCGAAAAGCCCGCTCCCTCAGCCAATGCCTTTGCTGCCTGATAAGATTCAGGATGCACAGACGTGTTGTCTAAAGGATTCTTTCCGTCTGCTATTCGTAAAAATCCTGCACATTGCTCGAATGCCTTTTGTCCAAGTTTCGAAACCTTTAACAGTTGTTTTCGGTCATTAAATTTTCCGTTTTCTTCGCGATACGCCACAATATTTTTAGCAATAGACGCATTTATTCCGGCTACGTGAGACAACAAAGACGGAGAGGCAGTATTTAAGTCAACACCTACACTGTTAACACAGTCTTCAACCACACCATCTAACGCCTGCGACAAACGCTTTTGGTTCATATCGTGCTGATATTGACCAACCCCGATTGATTTCGGGTCGATTTTAACCAGCTCGGCAAGCGGGTCCTGAAGGCGACGTGCGATTGATACTGCACTTCTTAATGCTACATCAAAATCAGGGAACTCCTCTGCGCCCAACTTAGATGCCGAATATACCGATGCACCCGATTCGTTAACAACCATATATTTTACATCACGGTCTAATTCAGAAATGACATCAGCAACAAAAATTTCAGATTCTTTCGATGCGGTTCCGTTTCCTATTGAAATTAAATCTACATTATATTTGCTTATAAGATTTTTAATAACCTTTTTAGCCTGTTCTTTGTCGTGATGCTCTAAAGTGCAATAAATAACGGTGGTTGCCAAAACCTTACCCGTTTCATCTACAACGGCAATCTTGCAGCCCGTTCTGTATGCAGGGTCAAGACCCAAAACAATTCTACCTTTTATCGGAGCCTGCAAAAGCAGACTGTGAAGGTTTGCCGAGAACAGTTTAATTGCCTCTTCTCCCGCACGGTCAGTCAGTTCTGAACGGATTTCGTTTTCGATTGACGGTGCAATCAAACGTTTATAAGCATCCTTCGCAGCCTCTTCGACATACTCACTTGTAACCGAAGCAGGCTTTTTTATAAGCTGCCCTAAAAGATAGCTGTGAATTATCTCTTCATCAACAGAAACCGAAACCTTTAAAAACTCCTCTTTTTCACCACGATTAATAGCTAAAAGTCTGTGATTGGCAATTTTAATGAGTGGCTCAGAAAAGTCATAATAAAGTCTGTACACACTGTCGTTATCCTCTGAGCCTTTCGAAACCAAAATGCCCTTTTGCATAGTTTTTGCACGAATTTGCTTTCTGAACTCAGCATTATCCGAAATGTTTTCGGCAATTATGTCCATAGCTCCGCTAATTGCCTCTTCAACTGTCGCAACACCTTTTTCTTCGTTTATAAATTCAACTGCTTTTTCCATAAAGCTGCCGTCTGTAATTGTTTGTGCAAAAATCAGCTCAGAAAGCGGCTCTAAGCCTTTTTCTTTTGCAACCGTTGCTCGTGTACGACGTTTTGGGCGATATGGACGATAAATATCTTCAAGCTCTTGAAGTGTTACTGCCTTTTTAATCTGTTCTGTCAATTCAGGTGTAAGCTTTTCTTGCTCATCTATTAAACGAATTACCTCATCTTTACGTTCTTCTAAGCTTCTTAAATAAGCCAAACGGTCAGCAAACTGTCTTAATATCTGGTCATCAAGCTCCCCTGTTTTTTCTTTTCTGTAGCGTGCGATAAACGGGATTGTGTTGCCTGCATCTATCAGCTCGACCGTATTTGTTACCTGAAATTCCTTTAAATTAAATTCATTTTTTAGCTGTTCGTATATTGTCATTTTATTTTTCCTTCCTATTTCAAAAGGATTCCTCTTTAAAAAGGAATCCTCCGTTAAATCTAAATATGTAAATATGCTTGCTTATTCACCTAACAAATGCTCATACTTTTTAAAGTATTTATAGATTTCGGATTTTTCCTTGCCTGTTAAGCCGTTTTGAAGAATTACCAGAGCCTGATTTATTTCTTCTCTGCTTACTCCTCCGCTAGTAAGTGCTAAAACCTTCTGAAAATCGCTTTTAGATAAGCTGCCGCTTATAATAGCCATCATTGAAAGCTTGTCTACTAAGGATACCGACTTTTCAAACTTTTTAATTGACTCGGGAGAAAAGTTCATCGACCCTTCGATGCCGTATTTTTCCTGAGTTTTTGTTAAAGCATCTTTTTTAGCAGGCGGAGTGCTGTCTTTTTTCTGCGTAGCTGCGTTACTTTCGCCTGAAGGCACTGTACTTTCCTGCGGTGGCATAGTTTCAGCCCCTTTATTTTCAGAAAGCTCAACCTCTTTTTGTTCTTGTTGCTGAACAGTCTCGGGAGTTGTTTCATACAGAGATTCTGTCAGCATAGAAAATGCCTTATTAACAGCAATATAACCAGCTATAAAAATACCCGCAATTACAACCAGTATAACAATAAGAGTTATAATCACCTTTTTCTTCTTGCTTTTCTGTTTTTCTTTCATCTATGCCACAAACTCTCCTTTCGCGATAAGGTATAAAACTATATCTGCTTTAATTATCATTATACCACTTATATGTAGAAAAATAAAGAGCAAATAATTAAAACATTATTACAATTTTTTGTTTGTTTTAATAAAATTTAGCATATTTCATCAAATTTTGCTCCATATTTCCTCATCAGAAATCGTCGGCAGATACCTGAATCTGTTGTGCGCGCTGTCAAATCCGCAAACGCTTTTAAAACGGCAATATGTGCAAGCTGCTCCGCTTGCACCCAAACACGGAGATATATCTGTGTTTCCGTTTAAAATCTCTCTTCCTATATCAGCCACCGTGCGTTTCATATAGCTCTGCAGCCTTTCCATCTGAGAAAGAGTTGCGCATTTAGAGCTTGATTCTGCAATTTTTCCATCCTTGTTAATTCGCACAGGAATAATTTTCGAAAATCCTGATATGCCGCTATCCATAGCTTTTATAATATCGCTGTCCGATAGCACCATGCCACTCATTTTATACTTTTTGATAAGCTCTTCCGACAGCTGCTCGTCGGATTTTCCCATAGCATTTACTATTGGGTCGCTTAATCTAAAATAAAACATTCCTGCAGGCTTTGGTTTTTTACCTAAAAGCTCCTCGCCTCCATCGCAAACCGCAGTTAAATATACTGCCAGCTGAAGTGATAGCTTATTAAATATATCACTTAAGCTGAACTCTTTATTGCCCGATTTGTAGTCAATAATTCGTATATATAAATCTGTACCGTCTGAATACTTATCTATTCTGTCAATGCGACCTGCCAACGTTATGCTCTCGCCCGTGGGCAAGCTTATTATAACAGGCGGCATATCTCCGTTGTCATCAAAAGAGACCTCAAAGCCGCACGGCTCAAACTCTCCCCTTTTTATATGCTCGCAGATAACCCATACCGATTTCATAACCATTTGCTTAAGTCGCTTTATAAGCACCGCCAGTTTATTTTTCGAGTACAGATTTTCTATAAACATATTTTTTGTCATTTTAGATACCAGTTCGTCTACAATCTGTTCGCACCGCTCTTTTGTTATTTGTTTATAGCTTTCTCCGTTTTTTTGCATATATTTTGAAAACTCATCTATAATTGAATGTAAAAGCCAGCCTATATCAGGTGTATCAATAGCTAAAAGCTTTCTTTCTTTGGCTTTAAGTCCAAATTGCACAAAATACAAAAAAGGACATGCCGAAAACTTTTCAAAACGCGAAATACTGCCCTTTAAATTTCTGCCGTAAAGAGCCTCTACATTTTCACGTGTCAATCTTTGAGCACTGTTTGAAAAAAGGCTGTACTCTTTTGCACGTTCTAACTGATTTTCATACCTTTCATCTTCGCAAAGTATATCTGATAACACCTCTGCAAGTTCTGTTTCCTCGCCCGACATACGACCGAGCAAATAATTATATGCCGATTGCTTTGACGCAATATTTTTTTCAGGGTCAGGCTCAGAATCCAGCAAATCTGAGTTTATAGAAAGATAAGGAAAAAGCTTTTTCACACGCGAAATAAAGGGCGAAGGTCTTAATCCTTTGCCGGCAGAGTCAGCAACCGGATAACTGATATGCACCATGCCAGAGCTGATATTGACTGCACTATACACCAAAAACTGATTGTCAAAGGTTATTTTTTTAGTATCCGGAGCCACTTCAAAGCCATTTTGATTAAGACTTATTCTCTCAGAATCAGTAAGTATTCCCTCATTAGGAGCAGATGGCGGAAAGGCTCCGTCTTGTACCCCTATTAAAAAAACGTGTTTAACATTTTTAATAAGAGAGCGACTGACATCTCCTAAGAAAACCTGGTCAGCAGCCGACGGTATAACCCCAACACTATGCTGCGAAAAGCCATTTTCTAAAATTATTTTTAACCTATCTACACCTATTTTTTCATCGCCAATGCAAAGCACCAGCTGATCAAGAGTTTCTATAATTATATTATAAACATCCGCATACTCATCAGCAAGCTGCAAAAGTCCGTCTTCCCTGAATTTATCAACTTGATTTTCAATCATCCCGCGCAAATCTATTGATTCAAAGAACTCAAACAACGCTTCGGCACGGTCACGCACGACTCTGCTTTCTGAAAAAGCCTGTTTAAGCGCGAGCACAGAACAAAGCAATTTATTTTTTAAAGCAAGCATTTCTTCCGCTTCGGTACGTTCATCCTCTGAAAGCTCCTGCTCTGTTTCAAAAACCATACGCGCTCTTTTTAAAAATCTTTCATCATCAAGCCAATCTGCACGTTCTATGTGACCCAAAAGAGCATAGTTTTCCAATCTGTCCGTCTCGTCCTGAGTAAGACCGCTATACCCCGATTTGCAAAAGGCTATAACATCCTGAGTTTTAAATCCACCTGTAAGCATCGAAAATACAGAAAATAACATTAGCATAATCGGATGCCCCAGTAAATCGCGTCGGGTATCTGCAAAAACAGGTATTTCGTATGACGGAAATACCGTTTTAATAAGGTCTGTGTAAAGCTCTAGATTTCCTGCAATTATTGCAATATCACGGTAACGTATTCCCTCATTAATAACGGCATCCCTTATTTTAGTCGCCATATATACCACTTCATTATAAGGATTGGATGCAATAAAAAGCGAAATATCATTTGTTTTTTCATCGTATTGCAAATGCGGATAACTGTAAAGCTGAGATTCTAAATGAGCCAACTCACAAGAGGAAGAAAAACGGAATTTCTCATTTAAACAGATATCAGAAAGAATTTCTGCGCCGTTTTCTCTTGTAATTTTTACAATTCTCTGCTGTGTATCTATACACGGCTTAAAAATGCCGCCTGCTCCGTTTATGTTTTGGGAAACACAAACAGAAACAACAAGATTTATACCGCATGAAAGCATACTGCTTATAACGTCAAGCTCATTGGCAGTAAATCTGAAAAACGAGTCAATATACACAGTAAATCCCTCAAGCGGATTTTCATCTTTTATCAGCTCGGCCAGCTTTGTAACATTATCCTCGCTGTCAGAAAAGTTTTTATTCAGCAATTCTTCGTAGCTTTTATACAGCAAACCAAGCTCTGATAATTTTTGTGAAAGTAAGGCATTTGTCTCTTTTTGGCTATGCTCAATCAAGCTGTCAGCACTAACCTGAGCACGTTTAAAATCAGAAATTAATTCTAAAAGCGAGGTTATAAACCCCTGTTTTTCGCTCGCGCCTTTAAAAACTGTTAAATCCTTTCCTGCTTTAGCAAGAACACTCGCCATAAGCATATTTTTTCCTGATGCATCAATAGTATGACCAAGCCTTCCTGATTCACTTAATAATCTTTTGGCAAGTCTTCCAAAGGAGGTCGCCTGAACATTTGAAGAAAGGTATCCTACAGTATTTATCAGCTCAGTTTCGGCTATATGTGAAAACTGCTCGGGGACAATCAGCATAGCCTTCTCGCCGTTTTTGGCATGCTCTTTAATCAAATTAAGCATCATCGTACTTTTTCCCGTTCCCGATGCTCCGCGTATGATTCTTAAAGACATCTTAAAAGTCCCCTTTCCATGATTTTATATAATATACATAGTATTATTATACATTATTTACATCAGCCGGTCAAGAATATAATGCCTATCGGCAGAGGTTAAAAAGTTGACAGTATTATGTGATTTTGTTATACTTACAACGTCGGAGGTGAGATATGTGCAGAAAAAAATTACAACAAAAAATATGGTTTTATGCGCTTTTTTTGCTGCTTTAACCTCTGTATGCTCACAAATAGCAATTGTGTTGCCGTTTAGTCCTGTTCCGGTTAGTCCGGCAATTCTTTGTGTAATTTGCTCAGGTGTAATATTAGGTCCTTACAGCGGTGCAATCAGCCAGCTTGTGTTTCTTTTAGCGGGAGCAATAGGAATGCCTATTTTTAGTAGATTACAAGGTGGATTAGCTGTATTTTTAAATCCAAGCGGCGGATATCTTTTATCATACCCCGTCGTTGCTTTTGTTGCCGGTTTTATTGCAAAAACAAAAAAGCCGCCCCTTTTGCCGTACTTTTCAGCTTTTATAACAGGAACACTTATTTGCTATATTTTTGGAACTCTATGGTACATATTACTTACAGGCTCAAACATATATGTTGCAATATCACAATGCATCTTGCCTTTTTTAGTTATTGATGCCGTTAAAATTGTATTGGGAAGTATTTTTTGCAAAAAATTAAACTCGCACATAAAGCACATTTAAAAATTTTAAGCTATTTACCTTTTGCAAAAAAAATTAAAAAAACACTTTACAAAATCTTTTGAATGTTGTATAATATACTTCGTTGCAAAAACAACTTTTGCAAAATGAGGGTTAAGTGGTTTTGCTCCTCCTCGGGTCATCTCTCCCGTGTAAAAATTACGAGGTTAAAACTTAATATGCGGATATGGCGGAATTGGCAGACGCGCATGGTTCAGGCTACGCCACCTCGGTGATTAAATAGGTTAAACCGGATTTATCCGTTTTATATGTGAGGATTAGCCAGTTTTGCTCCTGCTCGGGTTACCTCTCCCGTGTAAAAATTAAGGGGTTAAAACTAAATATGCGGATATGGCGGAATTGGCAGACGCGCATGGTTCAGGTACATGTGAAAGCAATTTCATGCAGGTTCAAGTCCGTGAACCCTTTTTAAGGGAGTAAGAAAAAAACGGCTTGTGTAAATGCTGACAACTTAAAATTTAATATATGCGGACGTGGCGGAATTGGCAGACGCGCATGGTTCAGGTCCATGTGCTCGCAAGAGCATAGGAGTTCAAGTCTCCTCGCCCGCACCACCGAAAAAAGTACAGCTCAAGTAGCTGTACTTTTTTCGTTATTCAATAGTATATCCTATATAATCTTCAGAACGATATGCTTTGATAGCACAAAAGTGACACAAGGTTTTATAATCAGATGTATCAAAATCTGAAATTGTCGTTTTAGTTATCTTGGTATCAGTTGGAGTTTCATTTCCGCAATCATCACAATAGGTT
>JAZNWB010000134.1:0-14198 GCA_045593125.1 Congzhengia sp.
CTTTGGATTATTCAGGAGAGCCGTCGTCAGTGGGCAAGAGAAGGTAAAGAATTTTCATTTAACGATTTAGAGCAAGCAGCATGGAATGCTGAACCCTTTAAGTGCTTTATTGACCCTGACTATATTGATTTTGCAACACCTGGTAATATGCCTAAAAAGATTCGTGATTATTGCGCTCGTACAGGTCAGTATGTGCCTCAAAATGAGGGAGAAATCATTCGTTGTGCAGCACAGAGCTTAGCACTTAAATTCCGTATGGTAACAGAAGCTATGGAAGATGTTATCGGAGAACCCTTACAGGCAGTTCATATGGTAGGTGGCGGTATCAAGGATACAATGGTTTGCCGCTTTACGGCATCCGCTACAGGCAAAAAGGTTTTAGCTGGTCCTGTTGAGGCAACAAGTACAGGCAATGCTGCGGTACAGTTAATGGCTTTAGGCAAGGTTAAAGATTTAATGGATGCTCGTCGCATCATCAAGAATTCATTCCCAATTAAAACCTACGAGCCTGAAGATGCAGATGCTTGGAGTGCTGCATACGAAGAATTCAAAAAATACGCTAAAATGTAATTTTTATAAATTTTAACAATACGGTCTGTATAGCCGAAACGAAGTGATCCGAACTCGCCTGAAACGGCGAAATTACGGCATCTTTCTGCTTGTTGTCTTTGCAAGGCGTCAGCCTTGCTGCATCCTTCGCACCAAAATCTGCTCGAAATTTCATCCGTTTCAGGTTGTGAAATTTTAAAAGAGCGGATTTTTTGGTTATGCAAGGCAAAAACGCAGGAAATACTTTGTGTATTTCCGAGTATTTTAACACAGCAGAAGCGGAAATCCGCCTTTTAAAATCGGGTTCAGAATACTTTGTTTCGGCTAAACTAATACAGACTGTATTGTTTTATGTGAATGGAGAGAATGCCATGAGCAAAGCCGCTCAATTTAAAGAATATGTAAAAGGTAAAAATATATCTGTTATAGGCATTGGTATCAGCAACAGACCTCTTATTAGGTATTTGGTTAATGCAGGTGCTTATGTTACTGCTTATGATAAAAAAACAGAAGAACAGCTCGGTGACATTGCAAAAGAACTAAAAGAGCTGGGTGTAAAACTTATTTTAGGAGAAAACTATCTTGACAATTTATCAGGAGATATTATTTTTAAAACTCCGGGTATGAGATATGATAACCCCGCTATATTAGAAGCAGAAAAGCAGGGAAGTATCATTACATCAGAAATGGAAGTGTTTTTTGAAATCTGTCCTGCCAATATAATAGCTGTTACGGGTAGTGACGGAAAAACAACCACAACAACACTTATTTATACAATGCTGAAGGAAGCAGGCTATACTACTCATTTAGGCGGTAATATCGGAACGCCCTTAATGACTAAGGCAGAAGAAATGAAGGATAGCGATTATGCAGTTTTGGAGCTTTCGAGTTTTCAGTTGCACACTATGAAAAAGAGTCCACACATTGCCGTAATCACAAATATAACACCCAACCATCTTGATTGGCATACGGATTATCAGGAATACATTGATGCAAAGAAAAACATTGTGAAATACCAGAATAAAAAAGATATTTTGGTAATAAACGCTGGCAATCAGGAGACGAAAAAGATTGGTGAAAATGCTTGTGGTGAGGTAAGAGATTTTTCTTCTAAAACTGATGCTCTTATACATTTAAATAATGATAAGATTTTCTATGGTGATGATGAAATTCTAGATATTAAAAATATAAAAATCCCCGGAAAGCATAACATAGAAAATTATATGACAGCAATTGCCGCTGTATATGACCTTGTGGATAAAGACATAATAAACAAGGTGGCACGTGAATTTGGTGGTGTGCCTCACAGAATAGAGTTGGTAAGAACAATTGATGGTGTAAGATATTACAACAGCTCAATTGATTCATCACCAAATCGTACAATCAATACCCTTAACGTATTTTCAGAGCCTGTCGTATTGATTGCAGGCGGTAAGGATAAGGGAATTCCTTATGATGAGATAGGTGAGCCTATTGCAGAGCACGTAAAGACGTTAATACTTATTGGTGCAACATCAAAGGTAATTGATGAGGCTGTAAAAAAGACAGGCAAAACTGTCCCCACATTTTTTGTAAATACTTATAACGAGGCTGTAGCAAAAGCAAAGATAAGTGCCACATCAGGTGATGTTGTTTTACTGTCATCTGCGAGCACAAGCTTTGATATGTTTAATAATTTTGAGGAAAGAGGAAACCTTTTCAAAGAACTGGTAAATAAATTATGATAAAAAAACTGCTGGAACTGTCAAATGCAGGGGGAATATCGGGATTTGAATATACTGTGACACCTGTAATTGAGAAACTTCTTTCAAAATACTGTGACCAAGTAAATAAAGATATATCGGGAAATGTTATAGGTTATATCCATTCAACGAAAAAAGATGCACCTACTGTAATGATTGAAGCACATACTGATGGTATAGGTCTGATGGTTAAGGATATAGACGAGCGTGGCTATATCACGTTTGTAACTATCGGTGGAGTGGACCCTAGAATTTTACCCGCGGCTGAAGTAGTTGTTTGTGGCAAGCGAGAACTTTACGGTGTTATTGCAGCCCGTGCACCTCATTTAATGGCAAACGATGAGAGAAATGCAGGTGTGAAAATTGAAGAAATGGCAGTAGATGTGGGTATGAGTCATGATGAGGTGGCAGATATTGTAACACCTGGAGATATGATTTACTTTAAAACTGAAGCGGTAAAGCTCTTAGATAAAAAACTGTCAGGTAAATACTTTGATGACAGAGCAGGTGTGATATCACTTGTTATGGCATTGGACGAATTAAAGGATGAAAAACTTCCCTTTAATCTTGCGGTTTTGTGTGCGGTTCAGGAAGAAGTTGGGTTGCGTGGTGCGGTTACGGGCACCCATAATATTAACCCTGATTGCGCGATAGTTGTTGATGTTTGCCATGGTACTACGCCTGACAACGGAAGTGCTGAAACGTTCAAATTAGGGACAGGAACTGTCATTACTTGTGGACCTAATATTGACAGAAGAATGTTTGAAATTGCTAAAAAAGCAGCAGATGATAACAAAATAAAATACTCAATAGAAGCAGAAAGTGGTCACACTGGAACAGATGCGTGGGTAGTGCAGACAACACGATTGGGAGTTCCTACGCTCTTGTTGTCGATACCTTTACGCTATATGCATACGACAGTTGAAACATTGTCAATAAAGGATGTTGAGGCGACATCAAAACTGATTGCCAATACACTTATTAATTTGGATACGGAGGAGTTTTCACTATGTACCTTAAAGAACTGACTTCGCTCCGCGGAGTTCCTGGGGTAGAGGCTCCTGTGCGTGAGTTTATATTTGAAAAAATAAAAGACAAGTGTGATGAAATTTACCGTGATAATATTGGTAATCTGATTGCGGTGAATCGTTGCGGAAAAGAAAATCCTAAAAAAGTAATGGTTTGTGCCCATATGGATGAGGTGGCACTTTTCGTTACGAAAATCACTGAAGATGGATTTCTAAAATTTGATACTTTAGGCGGTATTGATACCTCTGTACTTGTATCTAAAAAAGTTTTAGTGGGAGATAATGCAATCCATGGTGTTATTGGTGCAAAAGCTATACACCTTCAGAAAAAGTCTGAACGTGGCAAGGGAATAGAGATAGAAGAATTGTATATCGACATTGGTGCTCGTGATAAAAAAGAAGCAGAAAAGAAAGTGTCATTAGGAGATTATGCAACCTTTGATAGTGAATATGTAGAATTTGGCGATGACTTTATAAAGGCAAAAGCATTAGATGACAGAGTAGGATGCGATGTATTGATTGATTTAGCTGATATGCACTTCGATTATGACTTATATTTAGTGTTCACAGCACAGGAAGAAACAGGGCTGCGTGGTGCACAAGTTGCAGCAAGAAGAATTTGTCCTGATTTTGCACTTGTACTGGAAACAACGGCATGTAATGATACATTTGGAGTAGAAGAAAAAGACTATTCTACAGTATCAGGCGGAGGTGTAGCCTTATCATTTGCAGATATGCGTACGTATTATAGCAAAGATATACTAAAGGATATTACAGATGTTGCAAAAAAATATAATATACCATATCAGTTCAAAAAAACTGTTTCCGGCGGAAATGATGCAGGTGCGATACATTTGTCTTGTGGAGGCATAAAAACTATTGTGATGTCTGTTCCTACAAAATATATTCATTCACCCTCGTCAGTTATCAAAAAGAGTGATTTTTGCGCAATGCGTGAACTTTCAATAAAATATTTACAGGAGGTAAAACTCTGATGGAATTACTAAAAAAACTAACACAACTTACAGCTCCTTCAGGCAATGAGAATGCTGTTTGTGATTTTATAGAGCAGGAAATTAAAGATTATGTGGATGAAATTTATCGTGACAACTTAGGTAATTTAATCGCACATAAAAAAGGTCCTGGTGCACGAGTTTTGTTTGATGCTCACACAGACGAAATTGGTGTCCTTGCAACATATATTGAGGAGAACGGGTATATCCGATTTGCTAATTTAGGCGGGGTTTCTCCATATAACGCACTTTACCAAAGGGTTAAGTTTATAAATGGTACCGAAGGTGTAGTGACGGTAGATGCAAGCCGTGATGATATTTTGAAAAACTTAAAGCTTTCTGACCTTTACATCGATATTGGTGCTAAAAGTAAAGAAGATGCAGAGGCAAGAGTTTCAATAGGAGATGCAGCAGCTTTTTGCGGAGAATTCTGTGAAATGGGAGACAGAGTAGTATCAAAAGCGTTAGATGACCGTGTTGCTTGCTATTGCTTAATCAAAATAATCAAAGAAATAAAATCACAAAAAAATGATTTATACTTTGTTTTTGCAGCCTCTGAAGAATTGGGACTTCGCGGAGCAAAAGCTGCAGCTGCATCTATCAATCCTGATTATGCTGTAGCTTTAGATGTAACCGCAACAGGCGACACATTAGGAAAACGCAAAATGGCGGTAAAGTTAGGGGGAGGTGCCGCAATCAAAATAAAGGATAATTCAATTCTTTGCCATCCCTATATCAAGCAACTCATGATTGACACTTGTAAAAAGTATGATATACCTTACCAGACAGAGGTTTTGGAGTTTGGCGGGACTGATGCAGGTGCGATTCATTTATCTGGCACAGGCGTCGCTACAGGGGCAATATCCATTCCTACACGATATATCCATTCACCTTCAGAAATTGCGGATAAAAACGACATTGAGGCAGTAATAAGTTTAGGCATTAAATTAATAGAAGAAGGCTTCGGACAATAAAAAGCGGCTCGTAACGAGCCGCTTTTTAGTTAGCCTATTATGTTTCCGTCTTTATCAAAGAGAGGTAATTTCTCTAAATAAATAATATCATCACGGTCCGCTGCTTCACCTTCAGCTAAAACTGCCATTTTGCCACATATAATACCGCCAACCTCGGTGACTAAATGCTCTAATGCTCTTAGAGATTCGCCGGTTGAGATAACGTCATCAACGATTAAAACACGTTTTCCTCTCATATATGCAGCATCTTCAAAATCAAGACATAACATCTGCTCGTGGTCAGTTGTGATAGAATTTACTTTTACAGACACCACATTTCTCATGTAGAGTTTTGAAGCCTTTCTTGCTACGATATATTTTTCTGATCCTGCCTGACGTGCCATTTCATAAACAAGGGGAATACCTTTGGCTTCTGCAGAAATCAACACATCAAATTCCGGAGCCTTTTCAAGTAATGCTTTGGCGGATGCTACGGTGATTTCCACGTCGCCAAACATAATGAATGCACCTATGTATAAGTTTTCGTTAACAGGACACAAGGGGAGAGCGCGCTTGCACCCTGCAATATTCATTTCATAAGCTGTTTTCATAAAAAACAAACCCTTTCTATATTTAAAATTATTACGAAATAATTATATTAAATATTGAGGATTTAGTCAAGAAAAATGTTAAAGGGTGTAAAAAACGAAAAAAATGGAAAAAACTTTAAAAATCACTTGCATTTTCTACTGTTTTCATTTAAAATAATAATGTTGATACTTATGAATATTTATTTTTGGAGGTTTAGATATGATTTCAGCAGGAGAATTTAGAAACGGCGTTACATTTGAATTTGAAGGTAACGTATATCAGATTGTGGAGTTCCAGCATGTAAAGCCCGGTAAGGGTGCTGCCTTCGTTCGTACAAAGATAAAGAACGTAATCACAGGCGGTGTTGATGAAAAAACATTCCCTCCCACAGAAAAAATGCCCAAAGCTGACATTGAAAGAAAGAACATGGCATATTCTTACAGTGATGGTGACCTTTATTACTTCATGGACAATGAAACATTTGATATGATGCCTTTAGGTGCAGACCAGTTAGGTGATGCATTAAAGTTCGTTACAGAAAACATGAATGTAACAGTTCTTTCATATAAGGGTAGTGTGTTCGGTATTGAACCTCCCACATTTGTTGAACTTACAGTTACAGAAACAGAGCCCGGTTTTAAGGGTGATACATCAACAGGTGCTACAAAGCCCGCAATTTTAGAAACAGGTGCTCAGATTAACGTTCCTCTCTTTATCGACCAGGGTGAGAAAATCCGTGTTGATACAAGAACAGGCGAATACATGGAAAGAGTATAATTTTTAATTTTGAAAGGAGAAATTACCATGGCATATCTTTCAGAAAAGGCTGCATACTTAAGAGGATTGGCAGACGGCTTAAAAATTGACGAAGCAAAAGACGAAGGAAAATTATTATTAAAAATTATTGAAGTTTTAGATGAAATGGCAATCACAATTGATGAACTCGACGAAGAAGTTGCAGAAAATTCAGAAAGACTTGATGACGTTGAGGAATGTCTTGATGAAGTATGTGAAGATTTAGATGCAGTTTATGACGAGTTAGACGAAATGTTTGACGAAGATGAAGACTGCTGTGACTGTGACGGCTGTGATGGTTGTGACGGCGATTACGATGACGAATACTTCGATGATGATGAGGATATGGAATTCTACGAAGTAGAGTGTGATGGTTGCGGCGAAAAAGTTTATTTTGACGAGGATATGATTAATGATGAAAGCTTAATCTGTCCTAACTGCAGCAAAAAAATTGAAATTGAGTTTGTAGAAGAAGAGGAATAATAATGAAGTCGTGCTGCTTTACAGGTCACAGAAACATTGATGGTTCTGTGCGTGAGCAGATAATTCCTGTTTTAACTGACAAAATTGAACAATTGATCAATGAAGGTGTCGCCGTTTTTATAAACGGCGGCGCTTTAGGTTTTGACACTTTATCTGCCTTAGCTGTTCTTGGATTAAAGAATAAGTATCCCAAAATACAACTTCACATTTATGTTCCTCACAAGGGACAGTCTGAAAGATGGAGCGATGATAATAAAAGGATATATAACTATATTTTATCAAGAGCAGACAGAATAGAAGTTATTTCACAGTTTCATCATTTGAAATGTATGAAGGACAGAAATCAATGTATGGTCAATAATTCTGATTGTGTTATAGCATATGTAAGAAAAAAATCGGGTGGTTCTTACTACACTGCTAAATATGCAGAAACAAAAAACAAAAAAGTTATTTATATATAAAAAGAGGTTCATTACAAGGTGACGAACCTCTTTGTTTTGTATGCAAGCTATTATAATTATTTTTGTTTCATTACATAAAAATTCCTTGATTGCTAATACTATTTTTATAAACTTACAAAAAGGAGCAAATTATTTTATATGAAAGCAACAGGAATAGTACGAAGAATAGACGATTTGGGCCGTGTTGTAATTCCTAAAGAAATACGCAGAACGTTACGCATCAGGGAAGGAGCACCCTTAGAAATTTATACAGGCAAAGATGGAGAGGTAATATTCAAAAAGTATTCTCCGGTAGGAGAACTTGGGGATTTTGCAGGAGATTATGCTGAAACTTTGGCAAAAACAAGCGGTTTTCCGATATGCATTACTGATATGGACAATGTAATTGCGGTGTCTGGTGTACCAAAACGTGAATTGTCTGATAAAAAAATCAGTCCTGATATTGAAAGACTTATAGAAGAAAAAACGACATTTATTTCAAGGGGCGAAAAGAAAAACATACCCGTAATTGAAGGAAGTGAAAAATATTCTGCAGGAGTGGTGGCACCCATTATCGCTGAGGGTGACACAATCGGCTCAGTAGTATTTTTTTCAAATGAGCAACAACCTAAAATGAGTGAAATTGAGGAAAAATTAGCCCAGTCTGCAGCGAACTTTTTGGGTAGACATATGGAACAGTAAATTAAAAGCGTACCAGATAAGGTACGCTTTTAATTTTTAAGTATTCCTTTTGCAATAGTAAAAGCAATGATTTTATCCGTATGTGGAGCACATGTTTTTGCGGCCTCTCTCATGGTGAAACCTGTTGTAAATATATCATCAACTAGCAAAATTGTATTTCCGTTGATTCTTTTGGGGTTACATACATCAAATGCTCCTTTTATATTTTTGCGACGCTCTGCATATTTTAATTCGGACTGAGTCTTGGTTTCCTTTACTTTTATTAGTAGGTCGTCGTAGAAGGGTACATCAAAATATTTAGCTATATTTTTTGCAATCAGGGCAGATTGATTATAGCCTCGTTCCAAGAGTTTATTTTTGTGGAGTGGCATAGATATAACTGCGTCAAAATATACACCATCGTGTTCCAAAGTTTCGCAGGCGAGTTTTGAAAAACCGATATGTAAATCAGGACGATTATTAAATTTGTACGCCTGAAGTGAAGACTTAATGTATCCTTTGTAGGCAACGCAGGAGATCAATCTTGAATATTGCGGATTTTCTTTTAAACAAAATCCACAAATTCTGTTATTAGATTTTGGGATGTGAGAAAGACATGTTTTGCATTTAAAAACAGGGCTTATATGCTCTATCTTATCATTGCACTTTTTACAGGCATATGAACTTATTCTCACGGCTTTTTTACAAACGATACAAGTGTCAGGGAAAAGCAAAGACAAAATGTTAATTTTTTTGGAAAACATTTGCACCCTCCTTGTAAAATTCATAAAAATATGATAAAATAATTATAACAATTTTTTCGACAAATTTCAACATAGGAGGGTAATATATGAGTATTTTAAAAATAACAAAAGAAAACTTTGAAACAGAGGTACTAAAAAGCGATGTTCCAATATTGCTTGATTTTTGGGCGGCTTGGTGCGGACCATGTAAAATGATTGCGCCTGTTTTAGAAGAAATAGCAACAGAGTGTGATGATATAAAAATAGGAAAAATTGACGTAGACGCTGAGGGTGAACTGGCTGTAAAATTCGGCGTTATGAGCATACCTACATTGGTAGTTATGGAAAACGGTGCAGAAAAAACGCGTTCAATAGGTTTCTGTCCAAAAGAAGAAATTCTTGAGTTGTTGAAATAATCTATCCGTGTAAGGAGTAGTTATGAATACTTTTACTTGGAAAACAGTATTTAAATACAGAAATGTCATATATGGCTTAGCGGCAATTTGGATAGTGTTTTACCACATTCACAAAAGATATACTCTTAGCATTCCTGTGGTTTCGCCTGTAATCAGTCTTGGTAATATGGGTGTTGATATATTTTTGCTGTTGTCAGCCATAGGACTCAGCTTTTCAATAGAAAAGAATACAATTAGCATTTTTTATAAAAACAGACTAAAGCGAACGTTTTTAACTTATCTTTTAATAGCAGGACCATTTATTTTATGGAAATATTTTTTTGTGCAGGACATAACAGCAATGACAATTCCTGACTTTTTAGCTGAGTTGTCAACGTTATCATACTTCTGGACAAAAGAGGGAACGTTTCCTTTTTGGTATGTTCCGTGTATACTAATGTTCTACGCACTTTATCCTCTCCTGTATAAATTAAACAAAAATAATAAACTGTATATTGTGGGTTTGATTGTATTATCAATTATTACAGAGTTGATTTTGCTTTTTATAAAGTCACCTGTAATTTCGATGACAGAAAGAACATTTTCAAGAATTCCGATTTTTTTGATTGGTATTTTGCTTTCTGATTTAGTAAAAAACGAAAAAAGAATTGGCACGTCACATGTGATTGCATCCTTCATTATAGTTGCAGTCACAATGGTAATTTTCCCAATAACACGTTTACATAGCTTTGGTGTACATACAGTTTTCATAAGATATTTATATGGTATAATGGCTATATGCCTGATTGTATCAGTTGCTTATATTTTAGAATGTATAAAGAATTTTAAATTTACTGAAAAGTTTATAAAAATTTGTTCGTTTTTCGGTGGAATATCTCTTGAAATATATCTTGTACACGTTGCAATTATCAGAACATTAACTATTTGCAACTTGCAGCATCTCGTACATTGGAGCTATTATTATGTAGGGGTTTTGACTACATCAGTTGTCTTAGCTTTTGGTTTTTCAAAGTTATCAAATAATATTTTAAATAAAGATTTAGGAGGAAAATGAAATGGCAGAAAACAAATTTAAAGGCTCAAAAACCGAAAAAAATCTTTGGGAGGCATTTGCGGGTGAATCTCAGGCAAGAAATAAGTATACATATTTTGCATCTGTTGCAAAAAAAGCTGGATATGAGCAGATTGCAGCTTTGTTTTTAAAGACAGCAGATAACGAAAAAGAACATGCAAAGCTTTGGTTTAAGGCATTAGGTGAATTAGGAACAACAGAGGAGAACCTAAAGGCTGCAGCCGAAGGTGAACAGTTTGAGTGGACAGATATGTATAGCAGAATGGCACGTGAGGCTGACGAAGAAGGATTCCACGAATTGGCAGAACAGTTCAGAGGTGTAGCTGCAATAGAGAAGTCACATGAGGAAAGATATCGTGCACTTTTAAATAACATTGAAACAAAGAAAGTATTTGAAAAAGCAGGCGTAGTCATCTGGGAATGCAGAAACTGCGGACATCTTGCAATAGGTGAAAAGGCCCCCGAAATTTGCCCTGTATGCGCTCATCCTCAGGCACATTTTGAAGTGCACGCAGAAAACTACTAAAAATAGTATAACCTCCTGTAATATACAGGAGGTTATTTTTAAAATATTGCTTTAGCCAAATTTTTCATTTCGTTATAGGTTTTTGCGGAAAATGCCTCGAGCTTATATTTACCTGAATGAGGGATACCTTTTAGGTACCACGCAAAATGCTTTCGCATTTCAGGAACTCCTATATGTTCAGCCTTATATTCTTCCATCAGTTCAATATGACGAAGTAGTGCATTGCGTTTTTCTGATGAAGGTATACATGTAGTGCTGTTACCTTCAAAAGATGCCTTGATTTCTTTGAATATAAAGGGATTGCCCAATGAACCACGTCCGACCATTAAACTACTACAACCTGTTTTTTCGATGATTTTTTTTGCGGAACTGCCATCTGTTACATCACCATTTGCAATTACGGGAATGCTTACCACTTCACGGACATGTTTTATTATATCATAATCTGCAAAACCTGAATAAAACTGGTCTTTGGTTCTGCCGTGGACTGTAACACAGGAAACGCCCGCATTTTCCATGGTCTTTGCAAAGGATACTGCATTTATAGAATCCTTATCCCAACCTGCACGAAATTTCACGCTGACAGGGATTTTGACAGCATGAACGACCGATTCTGCAATGTTTCCTGCCAAAAGTTCGTTACGCATAAGGGAGCATCCGTCACCATTTTTTACAATCTTTGGAGCAGGGCATCCCATATTGATATCAAGATATTTAACACCGCTGTCTTCTAAAATTTTAGCGGCTTCAGCCATTACCTCAGGTTCATTTCCAAATAGCTGAACTATTAATGGTGCTTCTATATCATTTGTTTTCAGTAAATCGTTTGTTTTTTTGTCCTTGTAGTGAAGTCCTCTTGAGCTTACCATTTCAGAAACTACAAGGTCTGCACCATATTCCCGACACAATGTACGAAAGGCAAGGTCTGTGACACCTGCCATAGGGGCTAAGAAAATCTTGTTATTATAAAAATTCGTCATATCAATTTGCTGCTGTAATCTGATTCCAAATTTCCAAGTATTTCTGGTTTATATTTCCTTCGCTTTTTAACATTTCGCTCTTTTCAAGAATTGTGGCATCAGGATATAAGCCTTTGTTATTCTTAATAGCATCAGGAAGTAATTCTAAACCTTTAACATTTGTAATTCCATAGAAGGTTTCCAAAGCATTCTGAGCCGCAATTTCGGGCTTGTGCATATAGTTTATAAAGGCTTCTGCTCCTGTCTTGTTTTGTGAGTTTGCAGGAATAACCATAGCATCAACACAGTAAATTGTGCCGTTTTCGGGAATTGCATATCTTAATGTGTCTTTTTCGGCCATGGCTTTGCCGGCTTCGCCTGAATAAACAAGACCTAATGAACCCTCACCGGAAATAATTTTGTCCTTAACTTCATCAGTAACATAACCTAAAATAAGCTCACGCTGAGCAAGTAATTCTTTTTTTGCATCACTAAGCTCGTTGTCGTCTGTTGTGTTAACGGAGTAGCCAAGCTTTTTGAGTGTCATACCGATAGAGTCTCTTACGCTGTCGAGCATAAAGATTTTACCTGAATAGTCTTTATTCCACATAACAGACATATCTGTAACCTCTTCGTTTACTTTTGCACTGTCATAAAGAATACCCACGGTTGACCACATATAAGGCACAGAGTACTTGTTATCGGGGTCATAGTAAGGGCTTTTGAAAGTTTCGTTCACAAACTGATAGTTTGGAATATTATTGAAATCTAAAGGTTGTACCAGTTCTTCACGTACAAGTTTGTCAATCATATAGTCAGATGGAATTAAAACATCGTATGAAGTAGTTTTGATTTTTGTATACATATCTTCATTTGATGCAAATTCGCTATATATAACTTTATAACCTGTTTCTTTTTCAAACTGTTCAATAACACCTTCGCCGATGTATTCAGAGGCATTATAAACTCTTATAACTTTAGATGGATCTGTGCCGCAGCCGGAAAACATTAAAGAGCAGAGTAGTACTGCCAAAAGTAAAGATACAATTTTTTTCATTTCATTATACCCCTTTATTTTAATATTTTTAAGCTTTTTCGGAAGCTTTATGTGTTCTCACGTTGATTACAATCAAAAGCAACATAATAACCGCAAACAAAAGTGCTGAAAGTGCGTTAATAGACGGGCTTACACCTTTTTTAGCAGCGTTATAGATAAGAATAGACAAGTTTTCAACGCCGGGACCTGTCGTAAAGTAACTGATAATAAAATCGTCAATAGACAGAGTAAATGCCATCAAAAATCCAGTGATAACCCCCGGCATAATCTCGGGAAGAGTAACCTTCCATGTAGCAAGTGCAGGTGTTGCACCTAAGTCTAGGGCTGCTTCATATGTTCTGTTGTCGGCTTGTTTTAATTTGGGCAATACCGACAAAATAACATATGGGATACAAAAGCTCATATGAGCAAGTATCAATGTCAGTCTTCCTGTTGGGAGTTTTGCCATGAAAAACAAGAGCATCAAAGCAATACCTGTTACAATATCAGGATTTAACACAGGAAGCATTGTAATGTTCATAACGGCACTTTTACGCCATTTTTTTAATGAATTAATACCAATTGCTGCAATTGTACCAAAAATCGTAGAGAGCACAGATGCTATAACTGCTACCAATAAGGTATTGGACAGTGCTGACATTATTTGTCCGTCCTGGAAAAGTTCAATATACCACTTAAAAGAAAATTTCGTCCATACACGATATTTTGATTCATTGAAAGAGTAGATAATCATAATGATTATCGGAGCGTATAAAAACACAAGGATTAAATATAAATATAACTTCTGGAGCTTTTTCATATTATCAAACCTCCTTGTGATTCTTTTTCAGAATCAGGCATGATAAACATGCTTATCAATATAAAAATCATAAGCACTAAAGACATTGTAGAACCGAAATTCCAGTCTCCACCTATGCCAAATTGCTTTTCAATAACATTGCCCAATAGGTTTACATTGTTACCGCTTAAAATACTTGAAATAGCAAATGTGGTAATAGCAGGAATAAATACCATAGTAATTCCTGATGAAATACCGGGAATACTTAAAGGGAATATTACTTTTCTGAACACGTTGAATTTATTTGCACCCAAATCTTCTGCGGCGTTAATAATGGAGTAGTCCATTTTGGACATGACAGAATATATGGGT
>JAZNWB010000135.1:0-3244 GCA_045593125.1 Congzhengia sp.
ATGGAAAAATTGTTAGAAAAATTATAATAATTAAAAGACCGCTAAGGACATCCTTAGCGGTCTTTTTTATTTTAAGCATTTATGAGTTTTTCTTTCTTTCTCGTTAATAACTGGATAACTAAAACTATTACAACCAGACTGACACCTAAAACATCAGTTAAGAGTCCGGGGATAATCAGCATAAGGCCACCAACTAGTGTGATGATTCTTTCGTACCAGCTCATATTATGCAGGAAGTATCCTTCAAGAGCTGCCGATACACTGAATATACCAACCAGTGATGTGATGCAAATCTGAACTACTTCCCATGCAGTTGTGTCGATAAACAACATTTGAGGATTCATGGCAAATACATAAGGCACAATGAATGCACCGATTGCAAGCTTTGTGGCAGTAATTGCCGTTTTCATTGGGTTTGCCTGTGCTATTGCCGCACCGGCGTAAGCCGCCAATGCCACAGGTGGTGTTAAATCTGCCACGATACCAAAGTAGAACACAAAGAAATGTGCTGCTACCATTGGAACGCCCATTCGGGTTAGAATCGGTGCGCAAGTTGCTGCCATAATACAGTAGTTAGCAGTAGTTGGAACACCCATACCGAGAACTATACAACAAAGCATTGTAAGGAAAAGTGCTACAATCACCTGATTGCCGGCTAAGGCTACAATACCATTAATCATCATATTTGCAAGACCTGTCATTGTTATTGTACCTGCAATAATGCCCGCTACGCCGCAGGCTGCAGCCACTGTAATCATACCCTGACCGCCTGAAGCTAATGCTTCCCATATACGCTTAGGTGTAATGCGGTTGCCTTTATTGAAAAGGCTTACAACTATAGCTGCCACAATAGCAATAGCTGCTGCATACTGAATAGAACGTGTGCTTGTACTTACGAGATAAATAAGAATTATCAAAGGCAAAAGCAAATATGATTGCTTCAAAAGGGGAATCATCTTAGGTAATTCTTCTTTCGAAATACCGCGAAGACCTTCTTTTTTTGCTTCTAAATGAACTGCTATAAATATTCCTGTAAAATAAAGAACTGCAGGCAATATTGCCAATACAACAATCTTGCTGTATGGCATACCTATATAGTCTGCCATCAAAAAAGCTGCAGCACCCATAATAGGAGGCATAATCTGTCCGCCTGTTGAAGCAGATGCCTCTGTTGCTGCTGCAAATTCAGGCTTATAGCCTGTTTTCTTCATAAGGGGAATAGTAACAGAACCTGAACCTACAGTGTTGGCAACAGACGAACCTGAAACCATACCCATTAATGCACTTGCAATAACCGCAACCTTTGCAGGACCGCCTGAAAATCTGCCTACAACTGCATTTGCAATTTTAATGAAGAATTCTGCAATACCTGTACGCTCTAAAAATGCACCGAAAATAATAAATACCACGATAAACTTAGAACATACATTAACGGGTGTTGATAACACACCCTCTTTTCCGTAGAAAAGGTAGTGTACAATATAGTTGAGTTTTCCCCAGAAAGTGGGGTTTGACAATCCCCAGATTAGAGCATATGCCACAAAACAGCCTGCAACTATGATAATAGGTAAACCTACACTTCTGCGGCAAACCTCAACCAGCGATACTATACCCGCTATACCTATTACTATCTGATACCAGCTGAATATACTTCCCTGCTGAATAATGTTGTGAGCATTAAAGGCGTAGTAAAGGAATGCTCCTGTACCACAAAGCATCAAAAGAACATCATACCAGGGCATGTAGTTTACACGTTGTTTGCCCTTTTTTGCAGGGTACATTAAATATCCGATAAATATAATAAATGCTACAAATGTAGTAAGACGCAACTCTTCAAGCCAGCTTGCAAAAAGAGTTACATATATACAAAATAAAGAAAATGCTGCAAGCACAGATTTTACAACAACATTAGCCGCACCTTCCCAAACGCGGGTATTGGATTCGCGGTCAAATTTTTTCATTACCGCATCCAAATCCATTGGCTCAGCTGGAACTGTCTGTGCTTTCTTCTTGCCAAATAACATTTTTTACCTCCCTTTTTTACATAAATCAAGCTGCGACGAATTACGTCGCAGCTTGAAAGAAACATCAAATTACTGTACTGCTACTTCGATTCCTTTTTCCTTGAAGTACTTAGCTGCACCTGCGTGGAAAGGAACTGTAAGACCTTCTGTTGCATTTTCTAAGCTTAATTCTGCACCCTTTGCATTTTCAGCTGTAATTGCTTCGATGTTGTCAAAAATAGCTGCTGTGAGTTTGTATACATCATCTTCAGTAGCTGCTGCACTAACGATTAATGTAGCCTTAACTGTTACTGTTGTAACATCTTCTGTCTGGCCTTCGTATGTGCCTGCAGGAATTGTGAATAATGTGTAGAAAGGACATTCTGCCATGAGCTTTTCTGCAATTTCACCGTCAATAGGTACTAAGTACGCATCGTTTGTTGTGCAAAGTTCAGTAATTGCAGGTGTGGGAGGTCCGGCTACGATGAATGCTGCATCAATTTTTCCGTCCTTTAAAGCATCTGCACTGTCTGCAAATGACTGATACTGTGCTTTGATGTCGTTTTCTGTCAAGCCTGCAGCTGCAAGCACGTCAATAGCATTAAAGTAAACGCCTGAACCGGGAGCACCGATTGAAACTGACTTACCCTTTAAATCCGCAACTGATTTGATAGCAGGATCCATTGTTACTAACTGAACCGCCTCAGCATAAAGACCTGCAACTGTGCGGAATGTGTCGACCTTTCCATCTTCTTCAAAAGCGCGTGTGCCGTCCCATGCATAAGACATAACGTCTGACTGAACTGTACCTAACTGATAGTTACCAGCGTGGATGCCCTGGATATTAGCCTTTGAACCATCTGTTGAAACTACTGTAACAGCGATACCTGCGTTATTTGAAATATACTGTCCTAAAACGCCGCCGTAACCATAATATGTGCCTGATGTACCGCCTGTACCCATTGTCATCTTTGTACCTGCAGCACCGCCGCAAGCAACAAGTGAAAATGCCAATACTGCGATTAAGAGAATTGAAAGAAACTTTTTCATAAATCTGCCTCCTGATTTTAAATATTGTATAACATAAATTATTATACAATAGTTTTTGAATTTTTTCAAGAGCAAAGTTTCATTTTCTTATATTTTATTAAGGTTTTTTTCGATTTTTGTAGGGAGTTTTTGAAAAAGGCGGGAGTCGTTTATTCATTTTTTGTCTGTTTTAGGTTGCTTTGACAAAATAA
>JAZNWB010000136.1:0-14461 GCA_045593125.1 Congzhengia sp.
GTGCAGACTTCAGCCACTCCAAAGCTCTACACAATGCCGTGTAGCGTTTTTCTGCTTCGCACTTTTCAAGCATAACGTCATCAAGCTCCGCTTTTATATCTGCTTCGTTTCTTATTTCAGCAGTTTCCCTCACCAAGCGCACAGATATTTTGTGAGCTTCCCCCTGTGCCTGTTTGATTTCTGATTTGAGCACACTAATTTTAGCAAAAAGCTTTTCTGCATCTTCTCCGCTATATTCCATAACAGTTTTCGGGAATTCAACAGTTTCCGTTTTTTCGGCAAGTGCATTCTTTAAAGACTCTATCTCTCTTTCACAGTCTTTTAACTGTCGTTCAAGCTGTGAGGCTTGTTTAACCTTATCATTTGTCGATACATAAAGTGCCGACAACTCGTCTGAAAGCAAAACACCATAGGGCTCAAAAATACTGTTAAGTTCGTCATTTATTTCGTCAACGTCATGCTTTAGTTCGTAATATACTTCTCTTTTTTTATCATCATCTTTTCTTTTCTTGATGTTTATAAGCAAAGAAACAAATATCCCGACAACAGCAACAAGTACACCTGATATGTATAAAACCATGGACTTCACAAAAAAACCAATGAGAAAGATGACAAAACCTAAAAATGCGGGGATTATTCTTGTTTCATCCAATATGGGACGCAACTTTTCAGGAACATCCTTTTTTGCCTCAAGCATTTTTTCTTCTGCTAAAAGTCTTTTGGTTTCCAAAGCTCTTGCACGGCTTATTTCCTCTGCAGAAATAACCGAGGCATTATCAGAATTCGCTTTTTCCAATTGTAATTTTATATTTTGTAATTTTTCTTCTTCTTTCTTCAATCTGTTTTCAATTATTTCTTTCGATTCTTCTATTTTCTTCTGTGCAATAAATTTTTCGTGTTGCAACGCCTGAGTATATTGTTCTTCTAAAGCTTTTACTTCCTCTTCTTTTTCAAAGGCGGTATTTTTTAGGTTTTCCAAAGTATGCCTGTCATTTTCCAAAGCGTTCTGAGTCATACGGGAGATGTACATTTCGCTGTTGAGCTCCCTGAGCCTGTCCTCTAGGGCAGAAATTTTTCCGCCTCTGCCCGTTTTGGTTTTAAGAGAGAAAATCTCTTTTTCCATGGAATTTAAAATCTTGGAGTAGGACACATCCTCCGCTCCACTTGTTTCCATGTTTGAAAGGCGCGACATTATCTCCCCATCATCAGACTTTAGGGAGTCTGCACCAAAGCTTTTTATGTAAAGGGTTTTTAAAAAGCCTTCACGGGAAAGTCCGAAGTATTTCTGACCTATATCATCTGCGGTATCCAGTTCTTCCCAGGATTCAGCATCACGCAGAACTGCTTTGTCGCCTCTCTTTGTTCCCTTAAAGCTACGCTCAACAACAAGCCTTCTTCCCTCGTCGTCTGTAAAATATACTCTGCCACCAAAGGAATCACCTTGCCATGGACGGTATTTTCTTCTGGGAGTTATATCATCAGACACTTTTTTGCTCTCGTTGGGAAGTCCGTAGAAAGCAGAAAGAATAAATTCACACAATGTACTTTTGCCGCTCTCATTCTCACCATAAATAAGATTTACACCGTCGGCAAAAGTAAATTCACAATTATTCAATTTTCCAAAGCCGTCAATTTCAACCTTATCTATTCTCATTATTTTCCTCTTTTTCTATGTAATTTAATCCAACTTTTAAAGCCTCGTTAAATTCTTCTTCGCTCATGCTTTCTTTGTCTGCAAGGGCAAAGCGGGCAAAAAGTCCTTTCAACGAAAATTCTTCTGAAAGCTTTTCGATGTCAACAGCAGGTTCAGTCTTATCCCTTACAACTACCGAAAAACCATCAATTCGCTCGCATAATATATCCGTATCTATTGCCATATTGTTTTTACCCGTGAGAGTAAATCTGTAAATATGTTTTTCGCCTTTGTATTTTTCGTTTATTCTGTCAACCATTTCATCATAGCAAGAGATGTCTGTCACATCAATTTCTTCATCAAAGTACATACGTTCACACACAGGAACAAAGTCAGCACTCAATATATTTCCCTTTGTCAACTCTATGGCATAAACACCTTTTTCCCCTGTTTCGTCATAGCCTCTGCCCTCAGGGCATCCGCAGTAGGAATAATAGGTTGTCCCTGCCTTGTTCATTCCGCTTGCCTTATGGATATGTCCCATAGCCAAATAGTCAAAACCGCTTTTTTCGATATCTGATACTTTTACTGGATTATAGTCCGTTCCCCCAAGATTTGCATGAAATACACCAATATTTATCTTGTCAGGATTTTTAACGCTAAAGCCAGAGAGCATTTCACGTTCGTCGTTGGGACTTTTAAATGATATACCATAAATATCATATTCAGACATTTCTACACATTCGGGTTCCGTGCCAAAAATATGCACGTTTTCGCCAAAATTAAGGTTTTTGTACACACTGTCAGCAACAAAGGGGTCATGATTGCCGGCTATTATATACACCTTTGTTTCAGGGATTTTAGAAAACTCGCCCTTTAAAAAATCAAGAGTTGATTTAGACACGTTTTTGCCATCAAACAAGTCCCCTGCAATAATCAGCATATCAGCATTTTGTGACAATTCAATAATTCTTGCAAAGGTGCGTTTCATCTCATCTCTTCTTATGTTTACTTTTTTGGCATCAAGCCCCGACATTGCCGAGTCTAAATGCACATCGGCACAGTGGATGATTTTCAAAGACATTTCTATCCCTCAATTTGTTTTTTATTATCTGTTTTTTTCAGTGTGAAGCTAAAACGTGCAAACTCGCCCTGTTTACTTTCTGCCCAGACACGCTCACCATGTGCCTGAATAATATTTTTTACGATGTAAAGTCCGAGACCTGCTCCGTTTTTATCAAGACTTCTTGACTTGTCTGTTTTATAGAATCTGTCGAAAATATGCAGGAGTTCTTCTTCCGCTATACCCATTCCTGAATTTTCAACACTGACAAAGGCTTTTCCGTTCTTTGTACCTACTCTTATATGGATAAAACCTTTTTCGTTTGTAAATTTAATAGCATTATCAAAAAGATTCATCATAACCCGTGATATTGCGTCACGGTCTGCTGAAACTATTAAGTTATCACGTTCAAATTCCACAGACAACTGAATATTTTTATCAGTTATACGTTTTTCAAACTTTATGATATTCAACCTTGTAAGCTCATTAATATCAAAATCCCTTAGCTCGAGATTGAATTTCCCTTGTTCCAGCTTGCTTATATCAAACAGGTCATTTACGATTCTCGACAGACGCTTGCTTTCGTCTAAAACAATAGATAAATACCAGTCTCTTTTTTCCTCAGGAATTGTTCCGTCTAAAACCCCCTGTACAAAACCTGTGATCGTGGTCATAGGCGTACGAAGGTCGTGAGAAACGTTTGCTAAAAAGCTGTTTCTTGTACTTTCAAACTGTTCAATGGATTCTGCCATATAGTTGAAGGTTTCGCCAAGCTCGCCTATCTCACCTGAATCATCAACCTCAACTCTTTGATTAAAGTTTCCTGCCGCAATTGATTTTGCTGCTTCATTAAGCTGAGTTATGGGTCTTGAGATTTTCTTCGCCACAAAATACACCAACACCGCCGCAAACAACGTGACTATAATCATATTTCTTAAAAATATTCCGATTATTTCGCTTCGTGCCTGACTTATCTGCGGCATTGGAATACTCACGAGCACACCGCCTACTATACTATCTGCATATTTTATAGGTCTTCCAACTGCCAGCATACTCATACGTGACCCCATGGAAATTGAGCCCTTAAATGTTTTTGCCTCACCTTGTAATATGCTTTTTGTAAAGGTTTCCTTTATTGCTCCGCCATATCCCTTTATGCTTGATGCTATAACCTTAGCCTCATGGTCAAAGATGAAAATTTGCGTTCCCGTTGTGGCAGCGATAGTTTCTAAATCCTTAACATACGCACCGTATGACACAGCCTGACCATTTTCCGCCAACACCAAGGTAGTATTTACCACCTCTTCGGCAATGTCTGTCAGTTTTTTCTCGTTAGTTTGAGTAAAATACGAACCCAAAAAACCAAAAAGAAGCGTTCCTGTGAGTAATACACTTATCAAAAATATTGACATAACAAGGGTAAAAAGCTGAAAGTAAATACTTTTCTTTTTCAAGTTATTTCACCTCAAATTTATAGCCTACACCCCATACGGTTTTTAACTGCCAGTTTACATTTTCTCCTGCAAGTTCAAGCTTTTCGCGAAGTCTTTTTACATGAACATCTACTGTTCTTGAGTCACCGAAATAGTCAAATCCCCAAACTGTTTCCAACAGTTGTTCTCGTGTAAATACTTTGTTCGGATTTGTTGCCAGGAAGTACAAAAGCTCAAGCTCTTTGGGAGGGATATCTACCGTTTCTCCATTGATTTTTAATTCATAGTTTGTGAGATTTATAACTATGTTGGGATATATTATTTCTTTATCCGTTGAATCCTTGGGGTCGTAGCGACGAAGTATTGCTTTAATACGCGCTACGAGCTCTTTGTTATCGAAAGGCTTCACCATATAGTCGTCTGCACCAAGCTCCAGTCCTAAAACCTTATCAAATGTTTCACCTTTTGCAGTGAGCATCATAATCGGAATACTGCTTACACGTCTTATCTCACGGCAAACCTGAAATCCGTCCATTTTTGGCATCATTACATCAAGCAGGACAACAGAAGGGGTTTTTTCACGAAAAGCATCCAGTGCCTCCTGTCCGTCGTTTGCAATAATAACCTCAAAGCCTTCTTTTTCCAAATAAAGCCTTATAATTTCACATATATTTCTGTCATCATCGACCACTAAAACTCTTTGGTTTGTATTCATAATAATCAACCTTTCTGTCAGTCTGCACTCCATCTTCCCGACGCACCGCAAGGAAGAATCAAATCAGAATTTTCAACAGGAATACCGATTTCCTCGGATACTACTGTACCTTGGTATTTTTTCTTTACCTTCATCTTCAAAATATCTGCAAGTACTGTAGGTTGAAGTCCTGTTGTGTATGAATTTATCAGGAAAAACAACGGATTATCTGACATTATTTTCATACATCTTTCAACCAGCGGATAAAGCTCTTCTTCAAGCTTCCACACTTCACCGTTAGGGCCTCTACCGTATGAGGGCGGGTCCATTATAATTCCGTCGTAGGTATTTCCTCGCCTTGCTTCCCGTTCTACAAACTTTATTACATCATCTACAATAAATCTTACAGGCTTGTCCCTTAACCCCGAGCACTCTAAGTTTTCCTTCGCCCATGCTACCATACCCTTTGATGAGTCAACGTGTACAACAGACGCACCTGCACCTGCTGCCGCTGCCGTAGCACCACCGGTGTAGGCGAAAAGATTCAAAACCTTTATGGGGCGGTTTGCATTCTTTATAAGCTCAGAAAACCACATCCAGTTTACAGCCTGTTCAGGAAAGAGTCCCGTATGCTTAAACCCCATAGGTTTTACCCAAAAACTTAAATTCAAAGGCTCAAAACGGATTTTCCACTTATCAGGAATTTTTGTATGTACTTCCCAGGAGCCGCCGCCTGTGTTTTTTCTGTGATAATGAGCCGCAGCACTTTTCCACAACTCAGGCTTTGCACGGTCTTCCCATATAACCTGTGGGTCAGGTCGTATCAGTCTGTATTGTGCCCAGTCCTCAAGCTTTTCTCCACCCGAAATATCCAAAACTTTATAATCATTCCATTTATCGCAAATGAACATGTTTTTTCACATTCCTCTCCACGCTATTTTATACTAATTATTTTACCATTTTGATACTGTTTAGTCAACGAATTTTTTCACCCTGTCATAATAATTTCAAAATGTTCATAAACTGATAAAAAATACACAAAAAGGGTGGTTACTATGGCAGAATATACATTGCCTCACAACATAGTTTTAGAAAACAAGCAAAAGATGTCCGTAACAGGTGTTGAAGATGTTGATACCTTTGACGAAGGAAAAATTGTTCTCTATATTACAGATGACACCCTTATTATCGAAGGCGATGATTTACACATACAAAAGCTTGATGTCACATCGGGCGAACTGGTCATAGAGGGCGAGATTTACGGCATCACATACACAGGTAGCGATAAATCCTCGCGAGGCTCCAAGGGATTTTTCAAAAAGCTTATGAAATAGGTGGTCGGATGTTTACTATTTCCCGTGAAGTTACGATTTTTCTCTGGTCTGTCCTGTGCGGTGCAGTTATCATGATGATGTATGATATATTTTCCCTTGCAAGAAAAACAGGAGGCTTTTCAATCCTCGTTTGCAATATCTGTGATGGTTTATTTGTGCTTTGTGCCTCGGGTATTATGATTTTTGTGGTTTTCTGCGTGTCTAACGGATATGTAAGGGCGTATGAATTTATCGGTGCTGCAATAGGCGGTATTCTCTACAAAATTCTCCCAAGCCGTTACATTACGTTTATTATGCAAAAAATTCTGCTGTTTTTTTATTCTTTTTTCGCAAAAATTTCAAAAATACTATTGACACCAATCGGTTTTATGTATAAAATTATATGTAGTATTATAGGATTATTGTATAAAATGTTGACGAGGCTCTTTGCACCTCTTTGTAACAAAGCCTCTATGCATTTACATACATTGAAAAAAACCTTTAAAAAAACATAGGAGTATTGCTATGGCAAATTCTGTGAAAACAGGCAAAAAAATAAATTTAAGAGTTTTTACAAAAAGAATTTTGTTCTGCTTTTTGTTCATATACCTTTTGGTATCATTGATATCACAGCAGTTTAATTTTGCGTCATTGAAAAAACAGAACCAAATTGTAGACGCAAAATTAGAGGAGGCTTTAAGCCATCAGGAGCAGCTCAAAGCACAGTTTGAGGCAATTGATTCTGAAGACTATATCCGCAGAGTTATCCGCGAAAGACTTGGCTATACAAGACCTAATGAAAAGGTTTTTGTTGACGCCACAAAATAATACATAAGAAGTAATTCACAGGAGGAAAGGTTTTAATGGCATTAGAACCGGGAAAAGTAGTTGAAGGAAAAGTTACAGGCATTACACAGTTTGGTGCATTTGTTTCTTTTGACGATGGAAAAACAGGACTTGTTCATATTTCCGAGGTAGCACTTGAATATGTCAAGGAGATAAAAAATCACCTGAAGGAAGGAGATACTGTAAAAGCAAAGATTTTGTCGATTGATAAATCCGGCAAAATCTGCCTTTCTATCAAGCAGGCACTTCTGGATGAGCGTGCAGCATCAAGACGTAGTGCCCCACAAAAGAAGTCTCCAAAAAAACCTGACGATTTTGACTGGTCCAGAAAATCCTCTCAACCTTCAAGTTTTGAGGAAATGATGGCAAAGTTCAAACAAGACAGTGACGAAAAGCTTCAGGATGTAAAACGCGGTTTAGATTCAAAACGCGGTTCAGCATACAAGCGTTCCTCAGGCTCATATTAAAAATTTGCGGCAGCCTATGAGTTGCCGCTTATTTATTTTTATTATAAGGAGAAAACCATGACAAATGCACAAATAAAAGAAAAATATTTTAAAAATGATACAGTTCTTTGGGAGGGTGCACCAAACAAGGTGCCTGTTTTTTCAAGAGCAGATTTTCTACTTGTTCCCTTCTCTCTTATCTTCGGCGGATTCTTACTCGGGTATGCTATACTTTCTGTGGTAGTGATGCTTGCCGGTCAGGGAATATTATTCTCTTTAGTCGGTATTACATTTTTACTTTTGGGAGTATATCTTATACTTTTAAGATTATGGTACAGAAAAAAAAGAATCAGCCGCGAGGTTTATTTTGTAACAAATAAGCGGGTCTTTGGCTTTGATACAATGCGTGATAATGTATTGTTCGATATACCGCTCAAAGAAACCGAACTGAGCCTTGGATATAAAAGTCTTGAACTGAGCGAAACAAACTCCATAGGTGATTTTGTTTATGGACTGGGGCTTGATATCTTCTTCAGAAAATTCTCTAAAGAAACCCCTGCATTTAAGTATATTGACAATATAGAAGAAATTTCTAAAATTATTATTTTAAACATAGAGAAAGAAGACGGTACTGACGATGACTCACTTTTTATCTGATATAGCAAACAAGGCAGGTTTCACACTTTCTGACACACAATTAGAACAATTCAAGCTCTATGCTGACCTCTTGGTGGAATGGAATGAAAAAATGAACCTTACCGCCATTACAGAACACACAGAGATTGCCACAAAACATTTTGTAGACAGTCTTTATGGTCTTAAATTTTTGACAGGTAAGAAAAAGATTATAGACGTAGGCACAGGTGCAGGCTTTCCCGGTTTACCTTTAAAAATCGCAAAGCCTGATATTGAACTTACCTTGCTTGACTCTTTAAATAAACGTCTCACCTTTCTCACCGAGGTAAAAAGTCAGTTGGGCTTAGATAATGTTACTTGTATTCACTCAAGGGCAGAAGACGGTGCAAAATCAGGCTCTCTACTTCGCGAGAGCTTTGACGGAGCAGTATCACGAGCTGTTGCAAATCTTTCCTGTTTGTGTGAATACTGCCTGCCTTACATAAAACGCGGCGGAGTATTCTTGGCATATAAGGGACCCGAGGTTGAAGAAGAACTTGCAAGTGCCCAAAATGCAATAGAAACTCTAGGCGGCGAGGTTACAGGAGTATTTAAATACACCATACCCGAAACAGATATTACACACTCCGTGGTAGTAATTACAAAAATAAAATCCACGCCCGATAAATACCCAAGACTCCAGGGAAAAATACAGAAAAAACCATTATAAAAACAACATTTCCAGCAGCGGCTTTACCGCTGCTTTTTTATTTGTCGAATTATTGTTACATTTCGACAAATAGATGTATATTTCTCTAAAGGATTGGGAAAACTATTTCTCGAATAAGTAATATTGTAAAATATACAAAGGAGGAATACTTTTTGGACATCACTATATCCATCAAAAAAAACGTACTTGTTGTATCGTTGTCAGGAGAGCTTGACCACCATACTGCAAAAAAAGTAAAAGACATAACCGAGGAGGCCATCAAAAACAAGAGTGTCACAAATCTGGTATTTGATTTTACCAATCTTACATTTATGGACAGCTCAGGTATCGGCGTGGTAGTAGGCAGATATAAGCTTATAGACTCATTAGGAGGTCGAGTGGCAATCGTAAATTCTTCTTCTGCCATCGACAGGTTATTTACCATGTCAGGTATCAAAAAAATCATTGCCGTACGTCCTACACTCTCAGGAGCAATCAATTACCTTCAGGAGGAAATTTCTTAATGAACAACAATATGAAATTAGAATTTATAGCCATATCCGAAAACGAAAAATTCGCCCGCACCGCCGTTGCTGCATTTATTACTCAGTTAAATCCCACACTGGATGACATAGAGGATGTTAAAGCTGCAGTATCAGAAGCCGTTACAAATGCCATAATTCACGGGTACAAAGATATAAGCGGAAATGTGTATATAACATGTACTTTAAGGGAAAGCGAAGCCGAAATCGTAATCTCGGACAAAGGTTGCGGCATCGAAAACATTGAGCTTGCACGTACCCCTCTTTACACAGGCAATAAAGATTCTGAACGCAGCGGTCTGGGATTTACAGTGATGGAAACCTTTATGGATGCTATTACTGTTGAAAGTGCACCGGATAAAGGAACTACCGTAACACTTGTAAAAAAAATCAATAGTCCCTCTCCATCTTCCCTGTAACGAGGTGCGGTGTGGATAAGTTAAAAAAGGATACTACATACGAAAGAATCCGTGCCGCTCAGGCAAAGGATATTCAGGCTAAAGAGAAATTGGTAGAAGAAAACATGGGACTTGTTATAAGTATAGCAAAACGTTTCTACAATCGTGGTTATGACCCTTGTGATATTAATCAGTTAGGAGTTATAGGCTTGCTGCGTGCAATTGATAATTTTAACCCGGATTTAGGTCTTATGTTTTCAACCTATGCGGTACCTATGATTTTAGGAGAAATCAAGCGTTTTCTTCGGGATGACGGGCCTTTAAAGGTTAGTCGCTCAATTAAACAGACGGCGGCACAAATTGCATCATTTGTAGAGAAAGAAACAAAAGAAAAAGGCATAGCTCCCGGAGTTGTGGAAATTGCAGAAACTCTCGGAATTACTCCTGAAGATGTTGTAGCCGCAATGGACGCTACCGCCCCACCCGAATCAATAAACTCAACAATAGGAGACAGTAACACAAAGCTTTCTGATTTGCTGCGTGCAAATATTGACGAGGGACAAATAATAAATAAAATCGATATAAAATCCGCCATCGAAAAACTGGATACCCGTGAAAAGACAATTGTTATAATGCGGTTTTTTAAGGACAAAACCCAGACAGACATAGCAAAAAAACTGGGGATATCTCAGGTTCAGGTTTCAAGGTTAGAAAAAAAGATACTAGAAAAGCTAAAAAGACTTCTTGTGTGCGAAAATTAAAAAATATATCATTGGTGCTAAAAAACTATTGACAAATTCCCACAAAATGTGATAACCTTAATACGTACTAACAACGAAAGAAGGTCATAACTTGATTAAGGCATACATAAAAAATGGCATTATCCGTGTTGTATCAGGAAAAAAATCAACAGAATATCCTACTGGTGCTGCTGCAGTATCACTAGGCGGAAAATGGGATTTTGAAAATCCTTACGCTTACTTTTCTGACTTCAACGAAGAAGAATTGTCAAAGCTTGCTAATTCTGAATTTGCAAAGCTTATTGCTATAAATGATTTTAGTATGGAATCCTTGGCAGAATTTGATAACTCAAGAAAAAATAAGGTTTATCTCGGAAAAAACTTTAGTATTTCCTATGAGCTTGCTGACATAGTTGTTCCCTGCTTTACATTAACTTCAGCAAAAGAGCTTTTTGCCCTTGAAATTTTAACAGCAGCAATGAATAAAAGGCCTTTAAAAATCTGCGAAAACTGTGGTGGTTATTTCTTTCCCTCAGGAAGAACAGATTCTGTGTATTGTGATAGAATTACAGACAATGGTTATTCATGTAAAAAAATCGGTGCACACAGACAATACCGTCGTAACAGCCGTGCGAATGACTTGAAGAAACTGTATGACAAGGTTACAAAGCACAACCGCTACTTAAAATCAAAAGGTACTATGAGTGCGTATGAATATAGCAACTGGATGAGTGACGCTTCTAAAAAATATGCAGACTTCAAAGCAGAAAATATATCACCTGCAGAATTTGAAGCATGGCTATTGGGCAAAGAAATTCCCGCTCCCCGTACACGTTCAAGAAATACCATTTCAGATTACTTACTATAAAAAAAGAGAACCTCAAAGGTTCTCTTTTTTTATAGCATCTTTAATATTTTTCATCATATACAACGAACCAAGAGCAATTACTGTACCGTTATCTCCTGCAAGCTCTAAAGCTTTTTTTACGGCATCATTATTTTCTCTTTCCTCGTACACATTTTTTATGTATTTTTTTGCTGTTTGCGACAGTTTGTCCACAGTTTCCCGTCTTGGATTATCAACTTCTGTGACAACCACTGTGTCAGTTATTTCTGAAAGCTTTTTTATGCAATATTCGTAATCCTTGTCTTTTAACATTCCAAAGACGCATATTGATTTTTTATCTATAAATTCCTTTGCCGTTTCAATAAACGCACGCATACCATCAGCATTATGAGAGCCATCTGCTATAACTAATGGATTGTGATTTAAAATCTCAAATCTTGCAGGCCATTTCGCCCCGTTTAAACCTTTTTTTATGTTTTCTGTAGAAATTCTAAAGCCTGCCTCGTTCAAGAGTTTTACGGCAGAAATGGCGGTTATTGCATTATATATCTGATACTTTCCTACAAGGCTTGTATGATATTCTTCACCTCTGTACGAAAAATCACTGCCATTAAGACTCATACTGTTGATTACAAGCGAGTCATCAGTTGCCAGTGTAAAGAGAGAGTTGAATTTCTTAGCGGTTTCTTTTATAACCTCAATTACATCATTCGGCTGATACATATAAGAAAGTGCAGGTACACCCTCTTTTATTATTCCGCACTTGTTTTTTGCAACATCAGCTACTGTTTTTCCAAGGTAATCGGTGTGGTCAAGACTTATAGAAGTTATAACTGACAAAACAGGTGTTTTTATTATGTTTGTAGCATCGTAAGTTCCGCCAAGTCCAACTTCTAATACTACCACGTCACACTCATTCTTTTCAAAATACAAAAAGGCAGCAGCAGTGATGAGCTCAAATTCCGTAGGGTGTTCATATCCTTCGTCTGTCATTATTTTTTCATTATCGGCAACAGTCGACATAATTTCCGTCAAGTCATCATCAGGTATAGGAATGCCATTTACCTGTATGCGCTCATTGAACTCGTAAATAAAAGGCGAGGTATAAAGACCTGTTTTATATCCTGCATCAACCAAGGAATTATGTATGTATAAAGACGTAGAGCCTTTGCCGTTTGTGCCTGCTATATGAATAAATTTCAGTTTATCCTGAGGGTTTCCCATTAACTCACAGAGTTTTTTTATTCTTTCAAGTTCTAATTTTGAGCCAAACTTTTTAGAATTATCTATAAAATTCATCGCTTCTTCTCTGTTCATACAAACCCTCCTCTTTTTTTATAAATACAGTATAATACCAATACCTCAAAAAGTCAACAAAAAAGAGGTCGGCATAGCCGACCTCTTTAATATTAATAATTATTCAAAAATAATTACTGCTTTTGCAATGCCTTCAACCGTATAAATAAGAACTCTTGAAGCAGCACTGCTGTTTACATTATGCGCAATCACTTCACCCATCGAACCTGTTGAGATTCTAAGGTTTTCTGCAGCATCAATGTCAACCTTATATACAGGAACTGTATCTGCTACTACAACTGATTCTGAACCTAACTCTGCAGCTGTGTAACCGGGTGTAGCCAGCAATGTGCCACTTCCCTTAGCATATACCGTAGCAAGAAGCACACGGAAATCTGCTGTTACATCGTCTGTTGTTTCATTTTCCCCTCTGAACCAGTACTGTTCTGTAGCCGTAGGATCATAATCAAACGAAGGAGATACAACAGGATCTGCATCTGCAATCTTATCTGATGCAACTGTTCCAAGGTCCGCAAGTACTTCTACATCTTCAACATATTCGTCTGCACCAATTGCCACACGAATAATATCGCCAACCTCTAAGAAATCAATATCCTCCACATCTTCATAGCAGGTAATTTCAGAGCCGTCTGTAACATCTATAAGTACCATCTTGGTTGTTTCAGTCTCCTTATAGAGCACTGTACCCTTTTCCTTTACGATTAAGGGCTTGTTTTCGTCAGTAATTGAAGCACCCAATGAACCTGCTTGTACACCATAAAGGTATACACAGCCAACTACGCCAGCTGATGACGTATTTGCAAACTGAGCATAGTATTTTTTGCCTGCTTCAAACAAATTATTTGTCTTTGACTGATATGTACCTGACTCTCTGTTCTGAGGAACATAGAGAATAGGTGTTGAAGCAGAAACTCTGTACTGACCGAAGGTTGAACCGTCTACTGTACATACGATACCATCTGAATTAACCCAATTTAAAATGTTAAGTGATGTTGCGGGGTCGCCAGTCTCAATATTTGTTATAATACCGGTGATTTGACCATTATTAACAGCAAATCTAACAGGCTGTGAATAATCTATCTCAGAGCCCATGTCATTAGGTACAACTGATATATCAAAACCTGTGTTTGCTGCAATAGCACTATTTTTTAATTTTGTTTTGACATCATCTACATTCTTTGATACAGTGTAACCTGTACCATCAATTTTTATCTTATCTGCGAATTTTAAAATTTCACCTTCAAGCGTAGAGTTAGAAGTCTGGGGCTTATAAATCCTTACCCATATTTCAGGATTTGATGATGAACCCATTTCTTCTAATGATGAAATGTATCCGTAGTTGTATGTTGCCTCTGCTGCAGGCACGTACCTTGCTACCTTACCAAACGCATCAAGTGTCAGGTATACAAACATACCTGTTGTCATAGGCTCAGCATCACCACCATAAACATCAGGAGACACTATGTAAATTGCATTGCCTGTGTTTAACTTGACCTGTGTTTCAGGTGTTGTTGTCATAAACTCAATTGTTCCGTTTACACCCTTTGTTGATACTAATACTTCAATAACGTCAACGGGAGTGCCGGGTGCACTCTTTGAAATAGAGAGAACGTGATTTTCTCTGATTGAAGATAATGAAAAGTCGGAGCCGTTTGATTTAATTGTAACATTCTTTGTTCCGTCTGTCACATCTAAAACAATGCCTGAAGCATATTCTGCCGGTAGACTGCCTTCATTCTTAGCAAATACTTTATAACTCTTTGTATCAACAGACTGCACAATCACTGTGTCATAAGTCTTTAAGAATGCCACATCAGCAGCCTGATTTGTCTGTGAACTTACTAATGTGATATAACCTGCTTTTG
>JAZNWB010000137.1:0-2860 GCA_045593125.1 Congzhengia sp.
CCTGTTGCAGACGAAAGTTCGTCCGTTGCAGAAACAGGCGGAAATACATCGTCGATACATGCGGATATCAGTTCAGGAAATATGATGAACACTCAGGCGGCGTATGACAAAGGTTACAGTGGTAAAGGTACGGCTATTGCAGTGTTGGATACTGCAATTTTGCCTCAGCACACATACTATAGTCTGAAGGATGAGGGCGGTGTGCGATATACAAAGAGTGATATAGAAACTGTCATAAGTGAAAAAAGATTAAATGTATCCGCCACAGCTGAAAACTCATACTATAGTGCAAAAATACCCTTTGCATATAATTATTTTGAAGATAGCACAGATGTTTCTTCTGCACAGAATCACGGGGCACATGTTACAGGTATTGCAGCAGGTGGTAATGTGCTTATAAATGAAAAATTCTACATAAGCGGTGTTGCACCTGATGCTCAGATACTATTCTTTGGTGTATTTGACAAAGCTACAGGAATGGCACCTGCAGATATTGTTCTTGCGGCCATGGAGGATGCAGTAAAATTTGATGCAGATGTGATAAATCTGAGTCTTGGCAGACAGCATCGAAGTGAAAATGCAGATGAGCTGGAGTTGTTTGCAGAGGTAGCAAAGAATGCTGAAAACGCAGGTATTTCTGTTATATATGGTGCGGGAAACTGGGATAGAGGAGACAACGTCAAGACACAGGATATAGACTATAGCACTGCAGATAACAGAAGCTATCTTACCACAACAAAAGTTGGCTCGGTACAGAATGAATATGTGGATTTTGTTTACCTTGAGGATAATCTTAACAACAAGTACAAATGCGTGTCACACGGAGCAGATACAGGCTTTGATTTGACTGAAATTATAGATTGTGGCAGCGGAAGAGCGACTGACTTTGGTAAGGTGGATGTTTCGGGGAAAGTTGCTTTTATTACAATGCCCCATAAGGCAGATTCCCCCGAGGGTATAGGCACATACTATTCGAGAGCAAAAAATGGTGGAGCTACAGGCGTTGTAATTGCTATTAATACAAACAATGATTTATCTTATGGAACTATATCAAATGCGGCTATTCCTGTAATTACAGTTACAAAAGCAACAGGGAGAAAAATATCAGATAACGGAGCGGAGTCATTAAAATTTACGAATTCAAAAGAAATACTCAAGAGTGATGATGGCTGTTGTGTGAGTGATTACAGTGCATACGGATACGCTGACAGTCTGGATATATCAATTGACGTTGCGGCTCCGGGGGGGAATATTCTCTCTGCGACACTTGATCAGAACGGATATATGTATAAATCCGGTACGTCGATGGCAACACCCCATATTTCAGGTGCGACAGCGCTGATGCGTCAGTATGTGGAAAAAGAATTTCCCCGATATACAGGTGCGGAAAAAGTAAGACTGATTAAAAAGCTTTTGGCATCCACCGCAAAGACAGTTTATGATTCAAATGGAGTTTTAGCTTCTCCCAGAAAAGTAGGCTCAGGTCTTATAAATCTAGAAAATGCCATGAGCACATCTGTTTACCTGACAGGGGTAAATTCCGATTATTCAAGAGTAAATTTAGGGGCAGGCTTAACTAAGGATTTTACAGTGAGCTTTATGGCTCATAATTTGGGTAATACTGATGTTACTTTTGACTCTGCAGATGTTGAATTATCTACCGATGATTATTGCAGAATAGGTGATATTACAGTTTTTGACGGATTGAAAAAGCTCAATGCAACCATAACAGGCACAACGGAAGTAACAGTGCCCGCTAATGGGGAGACTATAGTTTCAATTGATGTAACCCTGTCCGATGAAGATATAGAATACTTAAGTGTTGCGATGACAAATGGCTTTTTCGTTGATGGAAAAGTGACGCTTTCAGGAGAAGATAACTGCGATGTGGGTATTCCCTTTTCGGGATTTTACGGTGATTGGTCAAAACTTCCCATAATGAATGAAAAGAGGTTTTTAGACTTTTTCTCTATTACTGGCTTGTCCGATGATGGATTTATGCCTCCTGCACAGATTTTGAAGGAAAACTCACAGATAGTTATGCCCGTATCAGATAGAGTTGACAACAGTATTTCACAAATGCCTGTGGCAGTTTTTGCAAATCCTGTAAGAAACGCATTTATGACAGTAAAATGCGACGGAAAGACCGTTGTGGAGGACGGATTTATTAACAAACAGCAGGATTTAGGATACTATCTTGAGGATGTTGTATTGGGAGATTTATCTGACGTATCGGTAATAACAGTAGAACTCAGATTGCCTTATGATACTGATGGGAAAAACAAGCAAACATTTACAATAAACGTTATAAAGGACAACACACCGCCTGTTATTTCAGATATTTACGTAAGCAATAAAACTGATGGCGACTATGCCTATATTACAGTTTCTGATGATTATGGTGTAGGCGTGATAACCGTGAAGGGTAAAAATAATGGCGAATGGAATCCCCTAGATGCATATATTGGGAACACCGAGGCAACGGCTGAATTTAACATAAGCGAGTTAAATGATTTGCACTACTTCGTATATGACTGTGCATTTAATATGACCGAGCTTTTGCCTCATATCGGTATAGACGTAAAAGGCAACACAGCTACATACACCAATAACACTCATAAGGCGTTAGAGGGTATGTGCTTGATAGCGGTATATGAAGGAAAGAAAATGACAGATTTTAAACTGCTTTCAGAAAATGCAGTTAAAATTGACGGATATGATGCAATCGAATTTGATTTAACTCAGTACGAAGGTAAAGACTATAAGCTCTTCTTCTGGAAAGACATGACAAATATTGTTCCTATATGCGATGCATATTCAAAGTAAAAGAACCTGAGCATTGCTCAGGTTCTTTTGTTTA
>JAZNWB010000138.1:0-16457 GCA_045593125.1 Congzhengia sp.
AAGCTTTCAATAACCTCTTTGCCCTCTGTGATAGCTGTAACTTCGATACCCTCTGTTGCGCCGCAGTCACCTTCACGGATAATAACGTCCTGAGATACGTCAACAAGACGACGAGTGAGGTAACCTGAGTCGGCTGTACGAAGCGCTGTATCGGCAAGACCTTTTCTTGCACCGTGTGAAGAAATAAAGTACTCAAGTACGTTAAGACCTTCACGGAAGTTCGCTCTGATGGGGATTTCGATGATTTTACCTGATGTATCGTTCATAAGACCACGCATACCTGCGAGCTGTCTTATCTGGTTCTTACTACCACGGGCACCGGAATCAGCCATCATAAATATGGGGTTGTATTGGTCTAGGTTATCCATAAGCGCGTCGGTTACGTCATCAATGGTTTTTGTCCATGTTTCGATAACTAAGTTATAACGCTCTTCATCGGAAATAAGACCACGGTTAAACTGTTTTGTAATTTTATCAACACGTTCTTCGGCTGCAGCAAGTAATGCCTTTTTCTTTTCAGGAACTTCAATATCCGAAACACTTACGGTGATAGCACCGCGTGTTGAATATTTAAAGCCCATAGCTTTAATCTGGTCAAGAACAACTGCTGTTTTTGTTAAGCCGTGAACCTGGATACATTTATCAATAATCTGACCAAGCTGTTTTTTACCGCAGAGGAAATCAACTTCCAAAAGGAACTTGTTTTCGGGAATGCTTCTGTCAACAAAGCCTAAATCCTGAGGAAGATTTTCGTTAAATATTAATCTTCCCACTGTTGTCTTAATCATACCCGAATCGCCGTCTTCTGATGTCATTTTGACACTGATAGGTGCGTGAAGACCAACAACGTTGTTTGTGTAAGCTAAGAATGCCTCGTTAAATGAAGCAAATACCTTGCCTTCACCTGCTTCTCCGGGATAGCAGCCTTCTTCAGTGAAGCTAGCCGCTCTTTTTCCTACTGATTCTAAAGCTTCGTTTTCAGAGAGCAAGCTAGGCTTTCCGCCTTCACGGCAGAGGTAGTTTACAATCTGGCCCTCTTTAAAGATTTCAGAATCGCCGGGGTCTGTAATTTTAACCTGCTTGGGTTTTACTAATGTTAAGTAGTAACTTCCCAATACCATATCCTGAGTAGGAACGGTTACAGGACGTCCGTCCTGAGGTTTTAATAGGTTGTTTGCAGAAAGCATTAAGAATCTTGCTTCTGACTGAGCCTCAGGTGAAAGCGGCACGTGAACAGCCATCTGGTCACCGTCGAAGTCGGCGTTGTATGCTGTACATACGAGGGGGTGAAGCTTAAGCGCTCTTCCCTCAACCAAGATAGGCTCAAATGCCTGAATACCGAGTCTATGAAGTGTAGGCGCACGGTTTAAAAGCACGGGATGGTCTTTAATAACGTCTTCTAAAACGTCCCAAACCTCGGGTCTTAAGCGCTCAACCATACGTTTTGCACTCTTAATGTTATGAGCAACGCCGTCGTTTACGAGTTTTTTCATAACAAAGGGTTTAAACAGCTCGATTGCCATTTCCTTAGGCAAACCGCACTGGTAAATTTTAAGTTCAGGACCAACAACGATAACTGAACGGCCTGAATAGTCAACACGCTTACCTAAAAGGTTCTGACGGAAACGTCCCTGTTTACCTTTAAGCATATCGGAAAGAGATTTTAACGCACGATTTCCGGGGCCTGTTACGGGACGGCCGCGTCTGCCGTTGTCGATTAATGCGTCAACAGCTTCCTGGAGCATTCTCTTTTCGTTTCTTACGATTATTTCAGGAGCGCCTAAGTCTAAAAGCTTCTTTAAACGGTTGTATCTGTTTATAACTCTTCTGTATAAATCATTTAAGTCACTGGTTGCAAATCTTCCGCCGTCAAGCTGTACCATAGGACGGATATCGGGAGGAATTACGGGAATAACGTCTAAAACCATCCAAGACGGATTGTTTCCTGAAAGTCTGAATGATTCAACAACCTCAAGTCTTTTTGCCAAACGGATTTTCTTCTGACCTGATGCGCCCTCAAGTTCCTCTTTGATTTCTTTAGAAAGTGCTTCTAAATCAATTTCATCAAGAAGCTCTTTAATTGCTTCGGCACCCATTCCTGCGTGGAATCTGTCACCATATTTTTCACAGTATTCTCTGTATTCCTGTTCAGATAATATCTGCTTCTTTTCAAGCTCTGTTCTTGCGCCGGGGTCAATAACCACATAGGCTGCAAAATACAAAACTTTTTCAAGTGTTCTGGGAGTCATATCTAAAAGGAGACCCATTCTTGAGGGAATACCTTTAAAATACCAAATATGTGACACAGGAGCAGCAAGCTCAATGTGACCCATTCTTTCACGTCTTACTCTGGCGCGGGTTACTTCAACGCCGCAGCGGTCACAGACAATACCCTTGTGACGGATTCTTTTATACTTACCGCAATGACATTCCCAATCCTTTGTGGGTCCGAAAATGCGCTCGCAGAATAAACCGTCGCGTTCAGGCTTTAAAGTTCTGTAGTTAATTGTTTCAGGCTTTTTAACCTCACCGCGTGACCAGCTTCTTATCATATCCGGCGACGCAAGGCCGATTTTTATTGCATCAAATGTATTTTCTGACAATTGCCTCATCTCCATTTACAAGAATTTGATTCAACACTATACCGACTGACGACGGTTTTTATAACAATTCTGACTCATCATCGAAGAATCCTGAATCGTCATCTTCGTCTTCATCATCAAACTCGTCGTAATCGTCCTCTTCAGGTTCCGATTCTTCCTCGTCGAAATATGCGTCGTCTGTTTCTAAGGTATCAAGGTCTTCGCCCTCTTCAGAAGATGAATCGTCATCATCTTCGCTAAGGTCTAAATCAATAAATGCCTTGTCATCTCTTACTGTCATACCGAGATTTGCCTCTTCCTCTTCCTCAGAAGAGTCTTTTAAGGTCACCTCGTTACCCTCTGCATCTAAAACTCTCATATCTAAGCACAAGCTCTGGAGTTCTTTGATTAACACCTTAAATGATTCAGGTGTTCCAGGCTGAGGAACGCTTTCGCCTTTAACGATTGCCTCATATGTTTTAACACGACCAACGATATCGTCAGATTTAACTGTTAAGATTTCCTGGAGTGTGTAAGCTGCGCCGTATGCTTCCAAAGCCCAAACTTCCATTTCACCAAATCTCTGTCCGCCGAACTGAGCTTTACCACCCAAAGGCTGCTGTGTTACCAAAGAGTATGGGCCTGTTGAACGGGCATGAATCTTATCGTCAACCAAGTGGCAGAGTTTTAAGATATACATAATACCAACTGTAACACGGTTATCAAAAGGCTCACCTGTTCTGCCGTCATATAAAACAGTTTTTCCGTCTGTATCAAGTCCTGCTTTTATAAGTGTTTCTGTAATATCTTCCTCTGTTGCACCATCTAATACCGGAGTTGCTATTTTCCAGCCAAGCTCACGGGCTGCACGGCCTAAGTGAACCTCTAAAACCTGACCGATGTTCATACGAGAAGGTACGCCCAAGGGGTTTAATACGATTTCAAGAGGCGTTCCGTCGGGAAGGAAGGGCATATCTTCCTCAGGAAGAATTCTTGAAATAACACCCTTGTTACCGTGACGTCCTGCCATTTTATCGCCGACAGAAATCTTTCTCTTCTGAGCGATATAGCAGCGAACAAGCTGATTTACTCCGGGGGGAAGCTCATCGCCTTTATCTCTGTCGAAAGTAATAACGTCAACAATGATACCTGCCTCGCCGTGAGGAACACGCAAGGATGTATCACGTACTTCTCTTGCTTTTTCGCCGAAGATTGCACGAAGAAGTCTTTCTTCAGCAGTTAGCTCTGTTTCACCCTTAGGTGTAACTTTACCAACTAAGATATCACCGGAACGCACTTCAGCGCCAACACGGATAATACCTTTTTCATTTAAGTCTTTAAGTGCGTCTTCACCAACGTTAGGAATATCGCGGGTGATTTCTTCAGCACCGAGTTTTGTATCTCTTGCTTCGCACTCGTATTCTTCAATATGAATTGAGGTTAATATGTCATCACGAACAAGCTTTTCGTTGATTAACATAGCATCCTCGTAGTTATAGCCTTCCCATGTCATAAATCCTATGAGAATATTTCTTCCCAAAGCAATTTCGCCGTTATTGGTTGAAGGACCGTCTGCAATTATGTCGCCCTTCTTAACTTTTTCGCCTTCTGACACAATGGGCTTTTGGTTAATACATGTTCCCTGGTTGGAACGTGTAAACTTAATTAATTTATATTTGTGGAGATTTCCGCCTTTTTCTTTAATCACAATTTCGTCGGCAGAAACTTTCTCAACAACACCGTCTTCTTTAGCTAAAACAGTAACACCTGAGTCACGAGCCGCCTGGAATTCCATACCTGTTCCGACAATAGGAGAGTCGGTACGAAGAAGCGGAACTGCCTGACGCTGCATGTTAGCACCCATGAGCGCACGGTTAGCATCGTCGTTTTCTAAGAACGGAATCATAGCGGTAGCAACTGATACAACCTGTTTGGGCGATACGTCCATATAGTCAACCTTATCAGTTTCAACCTCTAAGATTTCGTCACGATAACGAACGGTTACTTTTTTAGCTAAGAACTTGCCTTTTTCATCTAAAGGCTCGTTTGCCTGAGCAACAACGTAATTATCTTCAACATCTGCTGTCATATATTCGATTTCATCGGTAACAATACCCTTTTCCTTATCTACCTTTCTGTAGGGAGCTTCAATGAAGCCGTGTTCATTGATTCTCGCATAGGTAGCCAAGGACGAAATAAGACCGATGTTCGGACCTTCAGGTGTTTCGATAGGACACATTCTTGAATAGTGAGAATAGTGAACGTCTCGAACTTCGAAGCCTGCACGGTCACGTGACAAACCGCCGGGTCCTAAGGCTGAAAGTCTTCTCTTGTGAGTAAGCTCAGCCAAGGGGTTTAACTGGTCCATAAACTGAGAAAGCTGTGATGAACCAAAGAATTCTTTAATTGTTGCAACGATAGGACGGATGTTGATTAACACCTGAGGTGTAACAATATCTAAGTCCTGAATCGTCATTCTTTCACGAACAACACGTTCCATTCTGGATAAACCAATTCTGAACTGGTTCTGCAAAAGCTCGCCAACACAGCGAAGTCTTCTGTTTCCTAAATGGTCGATATCATCGGTTGTTCCTATTCCATATAAAAGACCAATCTGGTAGTTGATTGACGCCATAATATCGTCTGTTATGATGTGCTTGGGAATAAGCTCATCAATTCTTCTTGTAAGCTGGTCTTTAATCTCTTCTTCTGTTTCGAAGTTTTCTAAAATTTCGTCTAAAACGCCTTTGCAAACTTTTTCATTTATAATATCAGAAATATCAAAATCAACGTAGTTAGAAGCGTCAACCATATTATTTGAGAAAACAACGACAGCGTGGCCGTTAACATCTAATATAACACGGTTTACACCTGCGTTTTCAATTTCAAAAGCAGCTTCTTTTGAAATAAACTGACCTGCGTCAATCATTATTTCGCCTGTTTCAGGATTGACAACAGGCTCTTTTGCAACCTGATTTGCAATACGCGCAGAAATTGCAAGCTTTTTGTTAAACTTATAGCGGCCAACGCCTGCTAAATCATAACGTCTTCCATCGAACAAAAGACCGAATAAAAGGCTCTTTGAGCTTTCAACGGTGGGAGGCTCGCCGGGACGGAGTTTTTTATAAATTTCAATCAAAGCATCGTCTGATGTCTGAATTGCGCTGCTTTTTTCCAATGTATTTAAAAGCGCTTCAGTTTCACCAAACATATCCAAAATTTCACCGTCTGTTTCAACGCCTAACGCGCGGATTAAAACGGTTATCGGGATTTTTCGTGTTCTGTCAATTCTTACAGATAGAACGTCGTTAACGTCGTTCTCATATTCAAGCCAAGCTCCACGGTAGGGAATAACAGTTGAAGAATAAAGCTCTTTACCTGTTTTGTCATGCTCCATAGCGTAGTAAATGCCGGGAGAACGCACCAACTGGCTAACGATAACACGCTCTGCACCGTTGATTATAAATGTTCCCTGCTCGGTCATAAGCGGAAAATCGCCCATAAATATTTCCTGCTCTTTAACTTCGCCGGTTTCCTTATTAATAAGGCGAACCTTAGCTTTTAAGGGAGCTGCGTAGTTTGTATCTCTTTCTCTGCACTCAGCAACTGTATACTTTGTCTTTTCTCTTTCGAGTTTATAATCAATAAACTCTAAGATAAGGTTGCCTGTGTAATCGGTGATGGGAGAAATATCACGCAATACCTCTTTTAAGCCTTCTTCCAAAAACCAGCTATATGAGTTTTTCTGAACTTCGATAAGGTTCGGCATTTCAAGAACCTCGTCGATTTTGGCATAACTCATTCTCTGATTTCTGCCCAACTGAATCGGATGTACCATAAGCTCAACCACCTCGTTTAAAATTTATATCCGAACATATGTTGTAAACTCTCGGATGAAGAACGGATAAGATATGTAAAGGCTTGAAAACCCCGTAGTTATCCGCTTTTTTGGCATATGTGCCTAATTATAAGCATATTATACCATTTTAGATTATTATGCATTTTATTATACTATCATAGTTTAATTTTAAAGTCAAGCACTTTTTTTAAATTTTTGAACTTTTTATTAAAGAACAAAAGGAGTTGCAGTGAATAAACTGCAACTCCTCTATTTAATAAATATTATTTAATAAACTTTTGTCCCGTGAACGGTTCAAATGTAAATGTACCGGTCTGTTCGTAAATTCCGAAGTAGCCTGCGCCCTTGATGTATCCTTCAGTATTGTCAAGATAATCAATGATAGGCTCGCCGTTTATAATAAGAATAATTCTTACGCCGTTTTCTTCGTCAATCGCACCGACTGTTATACTGTATGACCTTCCGTATGCATAAAGTGCACCGGAGGTTTCTTTTAGCGAAACGTTGGGGAAAACAGGTCCGCCAACAGGGTTAAAGCTATCTGATCCGAAGATAGATGTACGCTCACCGTTATTAAATCTCTGAAGCTCGATACCGCCTGCCTGGAAGCCCATTAGGTAGGTATCCTGCTCGGTATAAGTGAGGTTAGGATCTTTAAGGTTAAAGGTAAGCGAAGGCCATGAGAACGGGTTAGTAATTGTCATATCAAAGCTTATAAGCATTGAATCTCCCGTAAACTTGTTGGTGTAAACAGAAGGTCCGCCTGTTGATTTGTTACTGTAAACCTGAAGCTGACCTGCTGCAAGGTTTATAGCGTTAACTGACCAGTTTTCAGCCTTGAAGAACGGGTCGCCTGCCTGAAGCTTCGTACTCATTTCTTCATATTTTTTGGTATCTTCGCCGTGGTTATAAACGTTTACATAAAGCTTAACATCACGTTCCACTTTTACGCCGTCTGATTCCCAGGTCATGTGCATTATTGTTGAACCGGCTTTAAGACCGAGAATTGTACCGTCTTTTGTAATTTCTGCTAATGTCGGGTCCTCAAACACAGCTGTAGGAACAACCGCTTTATCTATACCAAGAACTGTTTTACCTACTGCTGTTACGTCTTTTTCATTTGCAACAAGTACTGCGATAGATGAAAGCTCTGTATTAATTTCGATTACGGGGTTATCGGTAACAATATTTAAGCTGCGGCGTCTTATAACGTCACCATCTAAGTATTCTGCGTAAATTTCACATTTACCTCTGCCCCTTGCAGTAATCAAGCCGTTATCATCAACAGTTGCAACGCTTTCGTTGGTTGAGTAATACATAATGTCGTCTGAAACATCAACCTCGTTAAGCTTTCTCATATAAGCAGTAACATTAATGCTCATTGTGTCGCCGACTTCTAAGTAATAGTCGTCTCTTTTATCTGTATCGTCATTTAAAAGTCTTAATCTCTGAACGCTGTCGGGGTATTTTGCTGCATACTCAGGCTCTAAACCTGCATTATTCTTAACCTCTAATGCTTCAGCAGGGAAATTACCATCGGGGAATACCATAGGATCTTCATAGCTTCCGTCTGATGGTGTCTGAGTAGATGTCTGGTTTGTTGTTGTCCAGTTGTTATGGATTTTTCCTAACTTAACACTTCTGTTGGGGAAACCCGAAAGCCAGCGGGGTGCTCCTTTGTTAATCGCTGTTGTTGCTGTCCACGATTTAACTTCTCTAACATCTACAACATTATTGTAAACATGCCATTGGTCAGAACCTTCGTCAAGGTAGATTGTACCGTGACCGTTTCTGTGGTTTTCAAAGTAGTTATAAGCCAAGTTGTTTCTTCCGCCTGCATGACCTAAAGTATAAACACAGCCGCCGTCGTAGGTTCTTTTCATCGTATCGTGAATATAGTTATACATAATGTCTAATCCCGTATAGGAGTAAATCTTGTCGTAGTACTCACCCCAACCATAGCCTATATGCATACCGGAATAGGGGGTGTTATAAATCTCGTTGTGATTGATTTCCGAATTTATAAGCAGGGATGCAAGAAGTCCCGGTGCGCCGTCGCCGTTTACACCTATATCGTGAATTAAGTTGTTGTTTATCTTGTTGTTTATAAGATAATTTTCATACTTTGTTACACGATAGTATTTTAAGTTGTTTCTTTGTTCTACACGGCCGTGACCCATTGAAACTGCTGTGTAACCTATATCGTGAAAATCGTTTCCTATAACTTCACAGTTCTGGAATACTTCACGGTAAATCAAACCGCTGCCGCCGAGCTGTGAGAAGGTACAGTCTGTAACGTCAACATAAGCTGCATCAACAAATGTTACAGCAGGGTCGGGGCAGTTTCCGTAGGTTCTTCCGTCCCCGTTGTGCTGGTTAAGCACAAAGTAGTTTGCCTGAGTGTCTTTTAAACCTTTGTTAGGTACAGTAAATGTTGTGTATTTAAATGAAAGGTTATCTAAAACAATATTGTGAATTTTATCCTGTGTTGAGTTACCTATAAACATAAACTGACGGCTTCCTGTTGGAACTGTTGCCACCATTGTTTCAGGGTTTTCAAAATCACGAGGTCTGTAATAGAGATAACCGTCGTTTCTATTTATATACCATTCGCCTTTAGCATCTAAAAGCTCATAGGCATTTTCTATCCATGACGGATATGTTGCAGCCGTATTACCAATACCGTCATTCTGCAACTTCATAGATTCTTCGGTAAAGTCAATTCGTACCTGAGAGTCGTTAACTTTATATATCTGCTTAACAATCAATCTGTCCTGCTGCCACTGATTGTTAAATACAAATTCGATATGCTCCTGATTTTTAAAATCAGCAAACTCTATATTTTCGCTAACGTAGTAAAAACCTGTATATATGTCACCTGTTTTAGTTGCGTTAAGCAATACGTCTTCTTTTGCGTCAACCGCATCAATGCCTGAGTATCTTTCAGCACTTCTTGCACGAACGCCGCGAACACCGTTGATGAATACGTCACGGGATTCGTTGCCTTTACCTACATAAACTCTCCAGATATTTTTGTCTCTGTCGTGAAGTTTGAAGCCTGTATAGTCTTCAGCCGTTCTGATTACGGGTTCGGTTTCGGTTAAGGATGTATAAATAACGTTAAAGCCGTTCTGACCCGAGTCAGAGGTATCCCAATAAACTATATCACTTAAGTTGTAGTTGCCTTCGTTGATATAAACAAAGATGTGGTTTTTCATACCAGCAAGGTAAGGCTGTACCATATCGCGGGCAGCCCCAATTGTTCTCAAAGGAGCATTTTTTGTTCCGTTATTGTTGTCAGAACCCTTGTCGTTATCAACATAAACTGCCAAACGTCCGTCTAGCTCAACTACTCTAAAGAAAACTTCTGCGGTTTCAGCTCTTGTAATTGTTCCCTGGGGCTTGAAGCTTCCGTCAGGATATCCGCTGAACAAGCCGTATTTAACTGCTGTTTTAACGCTTTCCCTTGCATAGTCTGAGATTTTTCCCTCATCAGTAAAGGAAACGTCTGCACCGCCTGCTGTTTCTTTTTTGAGCTTTGCGATTTTTGCTAAGATAGTTGCTGCTTCTTCCCTTGTAATTGCCTTGTCGGGGAGGAATTTGCCGTCTTCTACCATATTTTTATTAATTAACCCAATATCGTAAGCAGCCTGAATGCTGTCAGCAAACCATTGGTCAGAAGAAACATCGCTGAAAACATTGTTATAACCTTCTGAGCCGAATTTCAAGATGTTCATAGCAAGTGTTATAAATTCAGCGCGGGTAACATTTCCTTCGGGGGCATATGTGCCGTCGCCCATACCCTGAATATATGAAGACGCAGCGAGAGCCTTAATTGAACTTTTTGCCCAATGATTTTCGGCTACATCTGAAAAATCGCCGTCTTTAACTTCTCTCTCTTCGGGGAAACCGTCTTCTTTATCGAAAGAATCCATATTCTGCTTTAAAGCATTTATGTATTCTGTCCAATCGTATTCTACTTTTCCCTGTGCGGTAATTTTTACGTTATCAATATCAAACCATGCTCCGCCGCCTGCGGTACGTCTGATTCTAAGGAAAAGTGAATCTACGGAAATATTCGGATTAATTTCCGTCGCATTATCCTTAACAGTCATTGTCATATGATAAGTCTGCCAATTACCGGTTATGGTTGTAGAGGGTGAAATAGCCGAATGCGAAAAGGCTGTTCCTTTTGTGCTTCCTGCTTCAAGTCCGGTTGAATACATTGTGTCTGTTTCGCCGTTGGTTGTTCTTACGTCGAAATAAATATCGTATGTTTCGCCGACAACAATAGGAATAGAACCCATTTTTGTTCCCATCCATGCACGGGTTGCCGCCGTTGAAAGATATCCTCCGCCTTCGCCGTCCTCAACCCATTTGATCTCCGACCATTCTTTATCTACATTCTGTTGCCTGTCCCTATCTGTGTCAAAGGTGCCCCATGGCGTCAGGTTCGGACTTTCTTTTCCGCCCACAGCCGCATCCTCTTCACTTCTTTTAACAGCAAATGCTGTAAAGGAAGTCAGGCACATAATGCAGGCCAAAGCCGCCGATAATAACTTTCTTTTCATTGAATTTTTGCCTCCTTCTTACACGCAGGAAAACCCATACGTGATTAGGTTATTTAAACTTTTATCTATTACTTCGTAATTCCTGTATAGGCGGAAAGCTCGAAGTTTCCTGACCATTCGTAAATACCAAAGTGTTTTCCTGTCACACAGGCAGAATCTGTATCGGTATAGTCAAAAACGGGAGTTCCGTTAATAATAAGAACTATGTTTGTTCCGCTGCCGGTGTTTTTTGTACCTACAGTCACACTGAACTTTGTTCCGTATTTATAAAGCGAGCTGTGAGAATATGCATCTCCGCCAATGCGCTCATATATATTGCTTCCAAAAATAACGGTTCTTTCACCGTCGTTAAATCTGTAAAGTTCTACACAGTCACTCTTTAAGGTTATGAGATAACAATTATCTTTATAGTTCTTGGTCACATCTTCTGCGCCCACCACAAAGGATGGCCAGCTCATAGGACTGTTAACCTTAACGTCGAAACTTACAGTATCTACCTCATTTTTATAGTATGCGGGCATAAAGTCGTGGGTTGTTCCCTTAACGCTAAGCCCTGACGAGGTTTGCGTAATGTTTCCCGACCAATTTGCCTTTTGGAAGAAATCTCCTTGAATTGTTGGATTTAAGCTTGTGCTTGCGTGTGTCAGCGAGGTGCTTCCATTATTATATTTTGTAACGTAGACCGTTACATCCTTCAACAAATTAACACCGCCTGATGAATATGTGAGGTGCATTACGGTTTTTCCTGCAGACACACCCGTTATAACACCGTTTTTAACAGTGGCAATTCCGCCGTAGTCAAAGGTTGCCGTGGGGATAACGGATTCTTCGCCGCCGTATATCGTTTTCCCCGTTGCTGCTAAATCCATACTCTGCCCTACCGTTACAGCTACGGTTTCAAAATCGCACACAATTTCTTTTAAAGGTAAGTGTGTTGAAATATTAACGTGTTTCCGTCTTATAATATCGCCATCTAAGTATTCTGCATAAACTGCGCATTTTCCGTTGCCAACTGCAGTAATAAGTCCGCTTTCTGAAACTGTTGCAACGCCTTCATCTGACGAATAGTAAGTTATTTCTGTATCCGAAAGGCTTTCCTCTGCTAACTTTCTTGTATAAGCAGCAACGTCTAACTGCATCGTTGCTCCGTCTTCTAAAAAGTACTCATTCTGCTTTTCGTTTAGAACGCGAAGTCTTTGAACGCTGTCAGGATACTTTGTCAAATATTCTGATTCAAGACCTGCAGCATCCACAATTTCCTGAGCCGCTGTGGGCCAAGCGCCGGTGCCATACAAAGCGGGTGCTTCGTAAACTTCTGCATTGCTAAAGAATCCTTGCCATTCAGTTGATGTTTTATACTTTATTGTGGTTGAATAGTTGTCGTAAATTTTTCCGTATTCTGTATATTCACCAACAAAAGGACCTCCTGAAACCCAATTCGGAGTAGCTGCAATAGGCCATTCGATGATTTCCTTTAAGTCAATTACATTGTTATACATATGCCAGCGGTCAGAGCCTTCATCGAAATAAACGGCACCGTGACCATTTCTGTGGTTTTCAAGATAGTTGTATGCAATATCGTTTCTTCCGCCTGTATGGCCTAAAACGTAGATACCGCCACCGTCGTAAAGGTGGGTTTGCATAGTATCATGAATGTAGTTATACATTATTTCATTGCCTTGGTTTGAGGTTATTTTTCCATAATTGTACGCATTCCAACCCCAACCAATGTGAAGTCCTGTATAGTTTATATTATAAATTTCGTTGTGTTTAACTTCGGAATTTATAAGAAGAGATATTGTAATACCCGGAGCTGACATATAGTCAACACCGATATCGTGAACTAAGTTGTTATTTATTTTATTTTCAATTAAGTAATTTACGTATTTTGTGGGTCTATAATATTTTGTATACTCTTTTTCCTGTCTTGTATTATGACCCATAATTATTCCGGAGGCCGAAATATCATAAATGTGATTTCCTAAAACCTCACATTTTTGGAACACTTCCGTATAGAAAATACCTGTTCCGCCAAGGTGGCTGAAGGTACAGTTCGTAATATCAACATAGGCTGCATCTAAAACTGTAACTGCGGCATCTGCTGTTCCGCCCGTTGTTCTTCCGTCGCCTTTATATGCACCAAAGAACATTGCCTGCTCATCACGTAATCCGATTTCGTTGGGATAGAGCCACGTTATATACTTAAACGCAAGGTTATCAAAAACAATATTGTGAATCTTTTCGCCTGTGGAATCACCTGCCACAACGAATGCCTGCTCGCCGTAAGGCAATGTTGCCACCATAGTTTCGGGGTCTTCATAAGCGCGAGGCTTATAATACAAATATCCGTCTTCATTATTTATATACCACTCGCCGGGAGCGTCTAAAAGCCCGTATGCATTTTCAATCCATGTAGGATACTTTCCTACTACGCTCTGGTTGGCAAGTGATGTGTTTCGCGCCCAGGATTCTTTATTCATATCAATTCGAACCTGGTCATCGCCGACTTTGTATATATTATCAACTAAAACTCTGGAGTTTGTCCATAAGGTTGTATATACAAACTCTATCTGGTCCTGACGCTCATAATCAGCAAGTTCAACATCCGCCGACATATAGTAAAGTCCGTCGCTTGTTGCAACTTTTGATGCGTTTGCCAGAGCTAACGAGTGTTTTGTTAAATCGTCAGACTTTGCTCTTACAGCACGCACGCCGTTTACATAAACCTGACGTGTTGTCTGGTCCTTTCCAACGTAGGTCCTGTAAATATTTTTATCCGCATCGTAGAGAGAAAAGTCCGAAAAATCATTTTTCATTGTGATTTCGGGCTGAGCGTCGCCCCAGGAGGTATAGACTACGTTATATCCATTCTGTCCTGAGTCTTTCGTTTCCCAATACAGTGTTTCGCTAAGATTTATATTGCCCTTTATGTAAACATAAATATGGCCTGTCATATTTGATAGGCTTGACTGTATCTTTTCCTTAGCCTTGCCTATTGTTTTTAAGGGTGCGTTTTCAGTTCCTGCGTTGTCGTCGCTGCCGTTATCGCCGTCGACATAAACTGACATATAGGCAGTTCCGCCCTCAGCCTTTTCTGCTTCAAAGCCGTCGTCGGCATCAAAAGACTCCATTTCACCCCATAAAGAGTTTGCGTAGCCTTCCCAGTCATATGTAGAGTTGCCTCTAGGATAAACTTCCACGTTATCAATATCAAGCCATGCACCGCTACCTGCAGTACGTCTGATTCTTAAGAAAAATGAATCGCTCGAAAGATTCGGATTAATTTCCTCCGCGTTATCCTTAACCGTCATTGTCATATGATATGTCTGCCAATCACCGGTTATGGTTGTAGAGGGTGAAATATCCGATTGCGAGAATGCAGAATAGCTTGTATTGACTGCTTCAAGACCGGTTGAATACATTGTGTCTGTTTCGCCATCGGCTGTTTTTACGTCGAAGTAAATATCGTATATTTCGCCGGCAACAATAGGTATTGTGCCTATCTTTGTTCCCATCCACGCACGAGATGGCGTTGTCGAAAGATATCCTCCGCCATTTCCGTCGTCGACCCACGTAATCTTGGAATAGTCCACAGCCGTATTTAACAATACATCGTTTTCTGTATCAAAGTTTCCGTAGGGGGTAATATTTACTCCCTCAGCATATACTGTTTTACTTAATGGCAAACCTTGCAAGAAGGTACAACACAATATTAAAGCCATCGCAAAAGACAGCATTTTTTTCTTCATTTTGGCACCTCCATAGGTTAGTTTGTAAGGCTGCAGAATCACAAGAATTGATTACAGATATTCTGCAGCCCAACCATTACCTACTTATTTCGTCTGCGTATGCAACTTCGCCTGCATCCGCAATTTCTGTACCGCTCCATACAAAGAGCTTTGCAGAAGCTGCGTCCGTATTCTCATACGATACATTTAATGTTTTTGCGTTAACACCTGTAAAGTCGTCTCCAGTATTAACAACAACCGGTAACACCTCATAATCAATCATTGCACCATTATCGTCATATAGTGCAACAACTATCAAGAGATTTCTTGAACCCTCTGCATTAAGCACAATTTCAACTGTTGCCTCATATTGTTCTTCGGTTGTGTTTTTCACAAAATCCGGTGTAACGGTAATAGCGCTTAGTAATATTCCTAGGTCTTCACTGTATATTGGTCCCATCGTTCCGTTTATATCAACAGGAATTAATTCAATCTTTATTTCTCTTCCAACTAAAGATTCAGGAAGTGTTATTGATGCATTTTCACTTGTAACAGTTTTTGATGAGCTGAGTTTCCATTCATCACCGTCTTTATAGAAGAGGTTAAGAATAGATGCGCCCTCTGCGTTTGTTCCTACATATGTATATGTAACTACTGCATCATCGCCTGCAAATGCGCCGTCTGCAACATCAAATCCTGTTGCTTTGGGGTCGGCAGTTGCTTCTGTTACGGGGCTTATGGTAACAGCGTCAATATAGAGTTCCTGTTTGTTGTCTGTTCCCTTTTCAACATAATATCTTAAGGTATGTTCGCCCTCAGTAAGATAAGCAGTTGCTGCTTTTTCGGCAAAAGCAAACTCTGTTTTTACCTCTGCATCTTCATATAAAACTGTTTCATCTATCATAACTTTTCCGGAGTGGAACTTACCTTGTGTTGCTTCAGGGATAAGTGCTGTTATCTTATATACGTCTGTTGCTGCAATATCAAGAACAACTTCCCAATAGTGCTGGGCACCTGCAACATCTCCGCCGTTGTCTGCAAAAAGATACTTTTCGCCTAATGCTGTGAGAATATCGTCTTTTACTGTAGCCGCTTTCATTTCTGCTGCTGCGTCGCCACTCTTTAAATAGGTATACGCATAAGCTTCACCCTGAATTGTTGTTTCTCCTGTTACTTCAACAGGTGTTGCAACAGAAACAGGTTTAATTGAAATATAGTCATATGCAAAGTAGCAGTTAGCGTTCCATCCTTTTTCAGTCAGATAACCTAACGTGTGGTCACCTTCTGAGAATATATAGTTTGTTGTGTATGTATCAAAATCACCGTAATCATCACTTGATGTGGGCATTGTATGGATTGATTCGCCGTCAACTAAAAGTTTGCTGGTAGAAGAATAATTGCCCGAATTTCTTACATAATACTTAAGTTCGTAAACACCAGCTGCGGGAATCGAAATATCAATTGTGCTGTAGGCTTTGCTGTAGTTTGTAGCGTTATGTTTTACCCAACCATCACCGCTCCAGCTTGCAAGAGAGTTTGCGTCATCTCCTGCTGCTGAGATAATATTTCCATCAGGGATATATACTTCTGTTTCAACGCCTTCTGCACTAACTTGTTTTATCCATCTGTAGTTTTCTGCCTCAAGCTTTGTTTCTTCTGTTATTTCAACAGCACTCGGGTTGCCTATATCTTCACATAAAATGCTTTTAACCTCAAA
>JAZNWB010000139.1:0-4055 GCA_045593125.1 Congzhengia sp.
GCGAGTTGGAGCATCATATGTTTTTATACGTTAATGCTTCTAGTCTTCTACTTTTTTAAAAAAGTAGCAAAAACTATGGGGGGATTTCGAATGTCCCCCATACCCCCTTGAGACGACCGGGGACACCCCGGACCCCGGCGAATATGATTATTATTTTGCTGAGTATAAGTTTTTTTGGGTTGGGTTTTAGTTATTAGAATCGCAAAGTTATACATTACGCTTTCCATACTGCGAGGCAGCGGGGTCTGGGGTGGACGCCTGCCGTTTGTGGGGTGCGGGGGAATCGGAACCCCCGCTAGCGGTTTTGGGTACTTTTGCCGCGACAAAAGTGCCATATTAGAAGTATTAATGTAGCCTTGCAAATGATGCTCCATCTCGCCAACTTACCCGTTGATATTTAAACAAAAAAGAACCGCACAAATTGTGCGGTTCTTACTTTTTTATTTTTTATTGCTTTGCATCCCTTATAACCTGTTCTGCAATAACCTGCGGTGCTTCTTCATAGTTTGTAATCTCATAATTAAATGAGCCGCGACCGTTTGTCAATGCTCTTAAATCTGTTGCATACTTCTTCATTTCCGAAGCAGGAACGATAGCCTCAACCTCTGTGTTTATATTATCAACAGGGTTCATGCCTAAGATTCTGCCACGGCGTTTATTTAAGTCGCCTACAACGTCGCCTGTGTAGTTATTAGGAACTAAAACTTTCGCTGTACCTACTGGCTCTAAAATTACAGGGTTTGCCTTGGGAAGACCCTCTTTATATGCGATTGATGCCGCGGTCTTAAACGCCATTTCTGATGAGTCAACTGCATGGTATGAGCCATCCATTAACGTTGCCTTTAAGTTTACCATGGGATAACCTGCCAAAACGCCTTCCTTCATGGCGTCACGAAGACCTTTTTCTACTGCGGGGAAGAAGTTTTTGGGAACAGCACCACCTACAACCTTTTCTTCAAATACTAATTCGGCTGCATCATATACAGGTTCAAACTCTATAACAACGTGACCGTACTGACCATGTCCGCCTGACTGTTTCTTATGCTTACCTTCAGCTCTTACCTTTGATTTGATTGCTTCACGATAAGGTGTCTTGGGTTCTTTTAAGTTAACTGAAACGCCAAACTTTCCTTCAAGCTTTGAACATATAACGTTGATGTGCTGTTCGCCAACGCCCGAAATAATCGATTCGTGTGTTTCGTTATTTCTTGTCAATGTAAATGTCTTGTCTTCGCTGGCAAGCTTTGTGAGTGACGCGCTTATCTTTTCTTCATCGCCCTTTGCCTTAGGCTCAATAGCAAGTGATAATACAGGTTTTGGGAATGAGATAGCACCAATTGCAACAGGGAATGCAGGGTCACATAATGTATCGCCTGTTTCTGTTACAGAAAGCTTTGCAGTTGCACCAATGTCGCCTGCTTTTAATTCTTTTACTTCTGTCTGCTTTTTGCCGCATATTTCATAAATCTTACCTAATTTCTCTTCCTTGCCTACTGCAGGGTTTACCAATAATGTATCGGGCTTAATTGTACCTGACAATACTTTAAAATATGAAAGCTTTCCAACGTAGTTGTCAACAACTGTTTTGAAAACGTGCAATACTGTAGGTCTAGCACTATCGCAAATAATTTCTTCGATGTCGCCAGTCTTTTTGTTTTCGCCCTCAATATACATAAATTCATTGGGTGCGGGCATATAGTCTGCTATTGTGTTAAGCAGGTGTGTAATACCGATTTTAGCTATTACACTACCACAGATAACAGGAACAACTGTACCATCTTTAATACCTATCTTTAATGCAGCTTTGATTTCGTCTTCTGTGAATTCTTCACCTGCAAAATACTTTTCCATTAATTCATCAGAAACTTCTGCAACTGCTTCTAATAATAAGTCACGGCTGCGGTCTGCAATTTCTTTATAAAAATCAGGAACTTCTTCGTATTTATGCGTATCACCATCAGGTGAGAACATCTTTGCACGCATTTTAATAACGTCAACAAAGCCTGTCAATTTATCTCCATCTTTAATGGGGAATGTAAAAGGTGCGATACATCTTCCGAAGGCGTCGTTTAATTCTTCAACAACCTTAGCATAATCTGCTTTGGGGTCTTCTAATTTATTTACAAACACAATCTTTGCCTTGGTTTTAGCAATATTCCACGCTTTTTCTGTACCTGCAGAAACGCCGGATTTACCGCTGACAACGATTAGAGCACTGCCGCAAACTGACGCACCCTCTAACTGTTCTCCTATAAAATCAGGTGTTCCGGGTGTATCCAAAAGATTAATCTTTACACCGTTCCATTCTACGGGAATAATAGATGTATTCAGTGATATCTGTCTCTTTATTTCTTCAGGGTCAAAATCTGATACTGTATTTCCATCTTCAACTCTGCCTACGCGGTCAACCATACCTGCCTTTTTGAGCATCGCTTCAACTAAAGATGTCTTACCCGCGTTTGAGTGTGATAGCATGCACATATTTCTGATGTTTTCGGTGTTTGTCATAATCTTTCCTCCTTGATATTAAGAAACCTTTCGGTCATTATTTACCATTACGGTTATGTAGTCTTTTTCGACATTTACCTTTTTATTTCCTTTATATTATATATGAAATATGTTACAAAAATGAATGTTTCAAATTGTATATTTTGCATATTAAAATTTTTAAAAACACAAAAAAACCGCACAACTGTGCGGTTTTTATCTTATTGTTTAACGTGAAACCTATTTTTTCTTTATAAGTGCAATAATGCGGTCAAAATCCTCTGCTGAAGAATAAGGAATTTCAATGCGACCTTTATTCTTTTTGTTCACTATTTTTATTTTTGTGCCAAATTCAGATGAAAGACTCTCCTCCAAGGCTTTAATGTGGCGGGAAATTTCTATTTCTTCTTTTGTAGGTTTTTTAACTGTTTTTACCTTAGAAAGACTTGAAATATAGCTTTCAGTCTGTCTTACGCTCATATCTTGTGCGATAATTAGTTTTGCTATCTCTAGTGCTTTTACTTTATCTTCAACCGCCAAAAGCGCCCTTGCATGGCCCTGTGAGAGTATGTTGTCTTTTACTAATTTCTGAATTTCTTCAGGCAAATTAAGAAGTCTTAGTATATTTGCTACTGCAGGACGGCTGCGACCTACTTTTTTAGCCACTTCGTCCTGTGTAAGACCATAAACATCAATTAATTCCTTAATTCCTGCAGCTTCTTCCAATGCATTTAAGTCTTCCCTTTGAATATTTTCTATTAAGGTAATTTCTTTTTCTGTTTGTTCAGAAACTTCCTTAATTAATGCAGGAACTTCCTTTAATCCTGCTTTTCGTGCTGCTCTCCAGCGTCTTTCTCCTGCAATAATGGTATAAAATCCGTTTTTATTAAGTTTTACAACTATTGGTTGAATAATACCGTATTCACGGATAGAATCTGCAAGCTCTTCTATCTTTTCTTCATCAAAATCAGTTCTTGGCTGTGTTTTGTTAGGTTCTATCTGGGTTATTTTAATTTTTTTGACGTCACGTTCTGTTTCTGTTGTGGTTTCTACCACCGCATTTGTATCCAATAACGCTCCAAGACCGCGTCCTAATCCTTTTTTTACCATTGGTTTTCTCCTTATTTGTTATTCTTTATCAATTCTTTTGCCAGTGCCTTGTAGGCATGGGCACCTTTTGAAAATTTATCATAAGAAATAATAGCTTCTCCAAAACTTGGAGCCTCTGAAAGACGCACATTTCTGGGAATTACTGTTTTATATACCTTATCGGGGAAGAATTTTTTAACTTCTTCATAAACAACAGTAGAAAGATTTGTACGCTTATCAAACATAGTAAGAAGAATACCTTCTATTTCTATATCCTTATTTATCGTCTGTTTTATAGAAGAAACGGTTTTTGTAAGCTGACCTAAGCCCTCTAACGCGTAGTATTCACACTGAATAGGAATAATTACACTGTCTGCTGCTGAAAATGCATTAAGTGTTAATAGCCCTAATGAGGGGGGGCAGTCAATAATTATGTAATCAAAATCGTCTTTTATATTTTTAATTGCTTCCTTTAATAA
>JAZNWB010000140.1:0-2513 GCA_045593125.1 Congzhengia sp.
ATATGCAATACTCCTTTTGTGTATATTTCTTACATTTATTATGATAGCACAAAATAGCGAAAGGTGTCAATAAACGAAAAAGATTTTCTTAAAATACCTCTTGCAAATGCAAAATATATGTGCTATAATAACAATTCGTAACAGAAATAACCATACATGGAGAGATGGCTGAGTTGGTCGAAGGCGCACGATTGGAAATCGTGTAACGGCTAATACCCGTTCGAGGGTTCGAATCCCTCTCTCTCCGCCAAAAAGGGAAAAGGCATTCACGGAGTGAGTGTCTTTTTTCTTTTTGTAATTGATTAAAAGGGATTCGAAGGAGCGGTAGTGAATGACTGCCAGTGGCAGTCAGAGCCGCGACAGGCTTTTCCGCAGAAAAGCGAATCCCTCTCTCTCCGCCAAAAAGGGAAAAGGCATTCACGAAGTGGGTGTCTTTTTTCTTTTTGCAATTAATTAAAGGGGATAACTGCAAAACCTTTTAAAAAACTATAATTTCTTGACCATCAGGAATTATTTTGGTATAATTTTAATATAATAGTCCAACAAACTATGCTTGGAGGGTTGATTATGTTTACGGAAACAGAGATAAAGTATTTAACAGAGCTTGCAAAATCCTATCCCACTAAGAGTGCGGTTCTAACTGAAATCATTAACTTAAACGCTATTTTAAATCTCCCTAAGGGTACAGAGCACTTCATGAGTGATTTACACGGGGAGCATGAGGCTTTTTCCCATATACGCAGAAATGCATCAGGGGTTGTCCGCAGAAAAGTAGATGCCCTATTTGATAGAAGCCTTACAAAAAAGGAGCGTGCAGAGCTTGCAACCCTTATTTATTACCCCGAAGAAAAACTGGGTGCAATGGCGCAGGAGGGGAAAGTCTCAGACGACTGGTACAATGTGACGTTGGTGCGGTTATTGGAAGTATGCAGATTTGTCAGCAGCAAGTACACCCGTTCAAAAGTGCGTAAGCATCTGGCAAAAACCGCACAGGGCTATGACTACATCATAGACGAGCTTTTAAACAACGACTATGATGCTGTAAACAAAGGTCAGTACTATGCCAACATTTTGGCAGCTATTTTAAATATTGATGCAGCGGCTGATTTTATTATTGCCCTTTGCTCTGCAATAAAGAGCATGGTTATAGACCACCTTCACATAGTAGGCGACATTTTCGACAGAGGTCCGCGTGCAGACCTTATTATTGACGAGCTAATGAAGGAAACCTCCATTGACATTCAGTGGGGGAACCACGATGTGCTCTGGATGGGTGCCGCCGCAGGCTCAAGGGTATGTATCGCCACGGTGCTTAATAACTCCATAACATATAAAAACCTCGATGTTGTGGAAATAGGCTATGGTATTTCATTACGTCCCCTAACCCTTTTTGCAAATGAAATTTACGGCGGTTGCGACGTGTCAAACTATATGCCCAAGGGTGACTCTGAGGGTGATAAATATTTAAGAGACGACGATATTTTAGTTGCCCGTATGCACAAAGCAATAAGTGTAATCCAGTTCAAACTGGAGGGACAGGCAATCCTGAGAAATCCTGATTTTAATATGGAGCATCGCCTGTTACTTGATAAAATTAACTGGGATGCAGGCACAGTACTAGCAGACGGCAAAGAATATCCCTTAAAAGACACCGATTTTCCCACCATTGACAGAGAAAATCCCTATCTGCTGACCCCTGAAGAAACAGAGGTAATGCGATATTTAAAAAATGCCTTTATGCGTTCTGAAAAATTACAGGCACACGCCCGTTTCTTATACGAAAAAGGCGAAATATACACCATATTCAACAAAAATCTGCTTTTCCACGGATGTATCCCCATTGAGGATGACGGCTCTTTCATGAAATTTCCTCTGGCTCAGGGAAAAAGCGGTAAAGCATTTATGGATTTTTGTGACAAGGCTGCCCGTCAGGGCTACTTTGCAAAGGAAGGCAGTATTGCCCGCTCCTACGGCAAGGATTTTCTGTGGTTCTTGTGGTGTGGTAAGGATTCCCCCCTCTGTGCCCGCAAAAAGATCACAACCTTTGAGCGTTTGCTAATTGAGGATAAATCAACATGGGAAGAACCCAAAAACGCCTACTACCGCAGTTGGAATGACGAAAAAATCGTACAGAAAATACTGAAAGAATTCGGCCTTGGCGGCGAGCGTTCACACATTGTAAACGGCCATATTCCTGTACAGAAGAAAAAAGGCGAAACACCACTTAAAGCATCAGGAAAGCTGATACTTATTGACGGTGGTTTCTGCCGTGCATATCAGGCATCAACAGGCATTGCGGGATATACCCTGATTTATAATGCCGACGGAATGAGAATCTCCGCTCACGAGCCTTTCCGCGGAATAGATGACGCAATATCAAACAACACCGATATCCTGTCTGACACAGTAATTTTTGAACATTCTGCAGATAAAATAAGAGTGAAAGATACCGATACTGGTAAACGTCTTGCAGAAAAAATCTGTGATTTGATGAAGCTCTTAGAGGGTTATGA
>JAZNWB010000141.1:0-2446 GCA_045593125.1 Congzhengia sp.
TATCATGTGCAAAAGATTTTCTGCTGTTGATAAATCAGGTCTGGGATTGTGAATGATAAGACTCTTGTTATCAAAGTAGTGACATTTTGCCTGATAAGCATAAGCCACCATTGTAGGAACCTGTGAAAATAAAAGTATTGACTGTCTGATTAAATTATACAGGTCAATAGAATCAGGGTCGTTGTCATAAGAATACATTGCAAGAACTGAGCGTGCAAGCTTATTCATTACGTTATTGCTGGGAGAATACATGATAACATCTTCCAAGAAGCCATCAGGAAGAACACGCATCTCGCCTACCAGTTTTCTAAAATCTTCAAGCTCTGACTTTGTAGGAAGCTTACCAAAGAGCAAGAGATAACAAGTTTCTTCATAGCCAAATCTATTCTCTTTTTCGCACGCACCTACAATTTCAGATACGTCAATACCACGATATGTGAGTTTTCCGTCGTCAGGGATTTTCTCGTCCTCGTACATAATGTAGCCGTGAACCTGACAAACCTTAGTTAAACCTGCCAATACACCTGTACCATCAGAGTTACGCAGTCCACGCTTTACTCTGTCGTTCTTATATAAATTCGCTGGTATGCTTGTATTATCCTCTATCACATTGGTCCATTTTCTAAAGGCCTCTGCGTACATATCCTGTTCTGTTCTTTTCATAATTATCACCTATTTAAGACTATTTTATCATATTTTTTCAAATATGTCATCTATTATATTAAAATCCTTACTAAATGTCAATATACACAAAAGCAAAAATGCAAAAAACGTTAATTAAAATTTCATTTTTTCACTCTTTATAGGTATAATTATGTAATTCAACGTAATTTCTTGCATTTTTATTATTGAAAAATTTCATTTTTAAATACTTTGACATGTATTTTTTAGTTTGATTCGGCAAAATTGCTAAAATTAGTCAAAATAGTTGACTTTTTTTTTCTTTCATATTATTATAATATAATGAATGATAATATGAAAGGCGAAATGCATTATGAGAATGTCAAAATTATTTTTAAGTACTCTTCGTGAAGTACCTGCAGAGGCTGAAACAGTCAGCCACCAGTTAATGCTCAGAGCAGGTATTATCAGAAAGCTTGCAGCAGGTGTTTACTCATATCTGCCCTTAGGTCTTCGTGTACTTAAAAAGGTTGAAAATATTGTACGTGAAGAAATGGATAGGGCTGATGCTCAGGAGCTTTTGATGTCAGCATTACTCCCTGCTGAATCTTATCAGGCATCAGGCAGATGGGAAGTTTTTGGTCCTAATATGTTCAAATTGAAGGACAGAAACAACAGAGATTTCTGTCTTGGTCCTACACATGAAGAAATCTTTACAGAAACTGTTAAGGCGTCACTAAAATCATACAGACAGTTACCTGTTACACTTTATCAGATTCAAACAAAATACCGCGATGAGAGCAGGCCGAGGTTCGGTATCATCCGTTCACGTGAATTTGTTATGAAAGATGCATATAGCTTTGACCGCACTTGGGAAGGTCTTGATGAGTCCTATAACAAGATGTATGACGCTTATTGCAAAATCTTTGACCGCCTTGGTCTTGATTACATAGTAGTTGACGCGGACTCTGGTGCTATGGGTGGTTCAGGCTCTCAGGAATTTATGGTAAAATCCGAAGTAGGCGAAGACACAATAGCACACTGCCCTGCTTGTAACTATTCCGCTAACGTCGAAAAGGCTGAATGTATATTAATGCCCGCTGAAAAAGAAGCTCCCAAAACACGTGAAAAAATTCACACACCCAATGTTAAGACTATTGAAGAATTAGTTGAGTTCTTAAATACCGACAGCACAAAGTTTGTAAAGACCTTAATCTATACAGCAAACGAAAAAACAATTGCTGTTATGGTAAGAGGTGACCGCGAGGTTAACGAGGTTAAACTTGCTAACCACTTAGGGGTAAATGCTGACGACTTAATGATGGCGACTCCTGAGGTAGTGACAGATGTTACAGGTGCTGCAGTTGGCTTTGCAGGTCCTGTGGGCATTAAGTGTCCTGTTATCTGCGACCGTGAAGTTTCTACTATGTCAAACTTTATTGTCGGTGCTAACGAAACAGATTATCATTTTATTAATGTAAACACAGAAGATTTCGAAGCAGAAATCGTAGATGTTCGTGTAATAGTTGCAGGAGACCCATGTCCTAAGTGTGGACAGCCTATCACAACAACACAAGGTATTGAGGTTGGCCATATTTTCAAGCTTGGTACAAAGTACACAGAAGCTTTAGACTGCACTTACTTGGACGAAAACGGCAAACCCCAGACAATCATTATGGGGTGCTACGGTATTGGTGTATCACGTGTGATTGCTGCTGCAATCGAACAGTTCAGCGACGAAAACGGTCTTGTTTGGCCTGTTGCTATTGCTCCATATCAGGTATTGGTTGTTCCTGTTAATGTTAAAGACGAAGAACAGGCAAAA
>JAZNWB010000142.1:0-4906 GCA_045593125.1 Congzhengia sp.
AGATGCAGTTTCAGAAATTGCAATCTCATCAGCAGAATCCTTTAAAACATTAATCGAGGCAGACCCCTGCGTTGCAATGCTTTCATATTCTTCATACGGAAGCGCAAAAAGCGAGCTTGTTGACAAAATGCAGCTTGCAACCAAGCTTGCAAAAGAAAAACGCCCTGATATTTTATTAGACGGCGAACTTCAGGCAGACGCAGCAATCGTTCCCGCAATCGGACAGTCAAAAGCCCCCGGCTCACCTGTTGCAGGTAAAGCAAACGTGCTCGTGTTCCCCGACTTAAACGTTGGTAACATCGCATATAAATTAACACAGCGCTTAGCAAAAGCTGAAGCATACGGACCTATCACACAGGGTATCGCAAAACCCTGTAACGACTTATCACGTGGCTGCTCAGCAGACGATATAGTTGGTGTTTGTGCAATCACCTGTGTGCAGGCTCAGATGACAAAATAATATTTACATATAATATAGGAAGGATTTGAGAATAAATGAAAGTATTGGTAATCAATGCAGGAAGCTCATCATTAAAATACCAGCTTATTGATATGGATAACGAAAGCGTTCTTGCTAAAGGCCTTTGCGAAAGAATCGGTATCGAGGGCTCAAAATTAAACCACACACCTGCCGGCGGTGAAAAGGTAGTTATCGAAAACGATATGCCTGACCACGGCGTTGCAATCAAAATGGTATTAGCAGCATTAACAGATAAAGACCACGGCGTAATTTCTGATATGAGCGAAATCAAAGCTGTAGGCCACAGAGTAGTTCACGGCGGTGAGTTCTTTGCTAAAAGCGTTTTGATTACAGACGAGGTTAAAAAGGTAGTAACAGAATGTAACCCCTTAGCACCTCTTCATAACCCTGCAAACTTAACAGGAATTGCAGCTTGCGAAGAAGCTATGCCCGGCGTTCCTAACGTTGGCGTGTTCGACACAGCTTTCCACCAGACAATGCCCGCTGAAAGCTATATGTACGCAATCCCTTACGAATACTACGAAAAATATAAAATCAGAAAATACGGCTTCCACGGAACATCACATAACTACGTTGCTCACCGTGTAGCAGAAGTTATGGGAAAACCCATTGAAGATTTAAAAATCATCACCTGCCACTTAGGTAACGGCTCATCAATTGCAGCAGTTAAAAACGGCAAGGTTGTAGATACATCAATGGGTTTTACTCCCTTAGACGGTTTGGTTATGGGAACTCGCTCGGGCTCAATCGATCCTGCAGTTATTCCATTCTTAGCTAAAAACGAGGGAATTTCAGCAGACGAGGTTGACGCAATCTTAAATAAAAAATCAGGCGTTTTTGGTATCTCAGGCGTTTCAAGCGACTTTAGAGATTTAGATAAAGCAGCAGCAGAAGGAAACGAAAGAGCGAAACTTGCTCTTAAAATGTTCCGCCACAGCGTTATAAGCTATATCGGTAAATACGCAGCCATCATGGGCGGAGTAGACGTTATCACATTTGCAGGCGGCGTTGGCGAAAACGGCCCTGACGTTCGTGAAGATGTTTTGGCAGGCTTAGAATTCATGGGCGTTAAAATAGATAAAGAAAAGAATAACGTTCGCGGAAAAGAAGTTGAGTTCTCAGCAGCCGACTCTCGCGTTCGCTGCTTTGTTATTCCCACAGACGAGGAAATGACAATTGCAAGAGATACGAAGAGAATAGTAGAAAACAACTAATATTAAGAGGTTGCAGAAATGTTCTGCAACCTCTTATGTATAATTTTCCAATAATTTCCTAAAATAAAGAAAAATGAAAATATAAATAATACAAACGAATAAAAACTACTTTTGTGGAAGACAACTATGTCGAAAAAGGCAAAAAATTATCATTTGAAACAAAAAATTAATACTGTGTAGCACAATTGCCAAAAAAAATTAAAAAAATTTTAAAATAACTATTGATTTTGGAAAATTTTTATGGTATCATAAATTATGGTTATATAGTAAATAGGTAAAAAGGAGGTTTTTACTTGTTTAAAAAATACATATCATTGCTAATTTCTATGTTGATTGCTTTGAGCATTTCGCTCGTGGGGATAACGGCATCAGCAGAGGAAATAGATTGTGCTGACCTTGAGTTAACAGTAACAGAAACTGAAACTGACTTGGTTGATGTTGATGTTGTTGTTAAAAATGCTACCGTTTGGGGCATTCAGGCAGCATTCAGGTATGACCCCGAAGTTTTGCAGCCTGTCAATTCTAAAGGCGAGCCTGCAGCTAAATTTTCCGATTTCAGAGAACGCAGTTCCGAAACCGAAAAGTTCAGCGAGGTAGGTCTTGTTTTAGAGGCTGACAGAGGCGTATTCGAATTCACCGTTTACCTTGGACCCGGTGTGACCGGAGAAAATATAAGCGATGAATTAGCATACGTTGCAGACGAAAACGGGCTTCATATCTACACCCTTCACTTTAAACGCTTAAAAGAAGGGAACCCGAAATTAGAGCTCGCTTTAAATGATGGAGGCGGTGAATATCGTGATACTTTAAAGCACGGTATAACCTTTATGAAATTAAGCGAGACCCTTCCTGTTAACATTATCGTTAACTACGAAGGTGAAAAAACCGAGGAATTTGTTGAGGCTCATGTTGTTAAACCTAAAGTCGAAATTAATAAAGACAATAGGAAAGACGATATTATCTGCTTAGTTGTAGATAAGCCAACAACTATAACCTTCGGTAAAAAGCAACAAATTGACGAACAAAACTCAAACGTCGTTCCTTATATTAAGAACGACAGAACAATGGTTCCCTTGCGATTTATTACAGAATCCTTAGGTGCCGAAATTGTATGGGACGAAGAGCGTGGCGGCTGTACTGTTAAAAAAGGTAAAAAAGAAATTATTATTACCTTTGGCTCAGCTGAGTTTACCGTTAACGGTGAAACTGTAACTTACGACGCACCCATTGAGGTGATGGAGGACAGAACAATGGTTCCTGTTCGCTTCATCTCAGAGCAGTTTGACTGCGATGTTTATTGGAACGCAACCAACAGAGCTGTTGTTGTGTCCCCCATGGATAATCCTTGGATTGAAACGCGTAAGGCAGAAAACCAGGCTCTTGGTGAAATGCTTATGACCATCTTAGGCATTTTGTAATTTCAGTTTAAAATTATTTGATAAAGGAGAAGGTAAAAATGAAAAAAATTATTATGGCTTGTACAGTAGCGGCTATGCTTGCTTCCTCTGTAATGTGCGTTTCAGCAGAAAATCTGCCTGAATACACACCTACAGAAGACGGAACATACGTAGTCGATGCTTACAATACAAACACAGTAGCAGATGCATACTACGGCGTTGTTGTTGTTAAAGGAACAAATGCAGCAGGAGTTGACTTATCTGATACAGATAGCATCCTCTACATTGACCAGGTAACAGCCGACGCTGAAGGTAATGTTGTTATCGACGAATTTATGTCAAAAATTGATCCCACTGATGAAAGCTTCACAGGCGGAACAATTTATATCGGCGGCGAAGGTTTAGAAACAGCAACTGCTATTGGTTATATCGTAGCTGGTGAAGAAGAGGAAGAAACCTTCACAATTAGCGGTACTGTTGCAGGAAACCTTGGAGCAACAGCTCCTACAGTGGTTGCTTCTGACGGAACAACTGATTATGATGCAACAGTTGATGCAGAAGGTGCGTTCACAGTTGATGTTCCCGTTGGTGCAACATATACTGTAACGGTTACAAAAACTGGTTATTTAAGTTATACAAAAGCTAATATTGCTACTGAAATTAGTGCAATTGAAGCTACAATTAAACCTGGTAATGTTAATGGAGACTCATCTGTTAACTTGACTGACTTGTCGTCGTTTTTAGATGCTTATAATACTGCAGTTGAAACTATTGAAAAAGACTATGATGAATCTGGTGCAGTTAACCTGAGTGACTTGAGTCCGTTACTTACCAATTATAACCAGGGTGCAATTTCAGAATAAATTAAAGGAGTATAAAAAAATGAGAAGAATATTATCATTATTGTTAGCGTTATCATTTGTTTTTGCTTTTCCTATGATGACAAATGCAGATGGCGAAGCTTATGATATTTCTTACAGTGCAGATGACGGCGTGTTAATTATTAACAATTTACAAGCTGATACTGCTGGTAGAATAGTTCTCGGATTTAAAAAATCTGATGTTACTGTTTATGCTAATACAGGAACAGTAAAGAAACCTGTTATGGAAGCAGCAACAGCAGATAACGAAGCTGATATTTGGTGGGATGCTTGCTATTCATCAGCAGCAACTTATTATGCAGAAGATGAGAACTACACATATATCGGTGTTGACTGGTACAATACAGCAGCAGTTAATACTTCTGAATCAGAAGATGATTACCTTTTCTGGATTACAGTTGAATTTACAGATGAAGCTGCTTTAAATTCAGAATCTATCATTACTGTTTTAGATCAGACTGCTCTTGAAGCATTATTGCCTAGTACAGCTGGTTACTATGGATCAACACTTGCTGGCATCTCAGATGGTGTAGCTATGCCTGTTGCTATCACATATCCAAACAGCACAGTTGATCCTGATCCTGGTAACGTAGACACATACGCAGCTGCTGATGGTACAGCAACAGCTAAAGTTTACTATGAAAGTGCAGTTTCTGGTACAGCTATCATCGCTGTATACAACGAAGCAGGCACAATGATTGGTCACACAATCGCAGATGAAGCTGTAACAGATGCTACAGTGCTCGACCTTTCAGCTACCTACGATGCAGACGAAACAGTTAAAACAATCAAAGTATTCGTTTGGAACAACGTTGGTACAGATAACACAGCAACAGTTGCTGCAAAAGTTAGCGGCAATTTAGCTGAGTAATTAATAATTTTAAATATCAATTTTAAAAATTAAATAATTACAAAAACCAAAAGGAAGTCGGA
>JAZNWB010000143.1:0-10650 GCA_045593125.1 Congzhengia sp.
AATAATCCGGAGATTGTTAAAAAGCTTATTTTAAAATGTAAAAACAATGTTAAGATGTTTTCTGTTTTAACAGATAATGTTGAAGAATTTGATAGAATAAAAGAAGAAATATCAGAAGAAACGGGAATTTATATAAAATTAAACGAAAATAAGAAAAAAATAAATACTATTTATATTAATTGCGAAAAAAGCGCTCTTAATCAAAAAGAGGTATTTATAAAAGCTAATACAATTGATATTTTCAGGGTTTATAAAAATACATTTTATAATGTTAAATTATTTTACAAAACAACAATTGATGAGTTTTTAAATAATTATAATATAGAAAAAAGTATTATCTTTTCGGATTTTCTTAGAAATTGCCTTAAAACACTTGATACACCTGAGTTATTAAATGAATTTTTTAAAAACTCTAAGTTTAAAGTTATTAACATAAAAAAATATGATTGACAAATACATTTATTTCAATTATAATATGATTATTGTTTACCCATAGATAAGTTAGATTATTATTTATGAAAGAAAGGTAGAAAAAATGGAAAAAGAAATTATACTTACTTACAACAGATTAAAAGAACTCGAAGCAGAGCTTGAATATCTCAAAACAGAAAAAAGAAAAGAAATTTCAGAGAAAATAAAGGTTGCAAGAGGTTTTGGAGATTTATCAGAAAACGCCGAATATGATGAAGCTAAGAAAGAACAAGGCGAAGTTGAAGTAAAAATTGTTCAGCTCGAGAATATGCTTAAAAAAGCAAAAGTTATTGATGAAGACGAAATTGATACAAGTAAGGTTACTGTTGGAACAAAAGTAAAAATATTTGACATTGATTTTAAAGAAGAAATGATTTATGAAATAGTCGGTTCAACAGAAGCAGAGCCGGATAAAAACAAAATTTCAGACGAAAGTCCCCTTGGAAGAGCGTTACTTGGTGTAACAGCCGGAGAAACGGTATCTGTTGAATCACCAAATGGAGAATATCAGGTTAAAATTTTAGAAATTACAAAATAATTCAAAAAATGATACAATAATTTTTATTGTATCATTTTTTTTGTTTCACGTGGAACATTTTTATTGAAATTAAAGAAAAACAATGTTATAATTAAAACATAGTATATATTTGAGAGGTATTCAGTATGGCAAAAGTTATTGTTATAGCAAATCAGAAAGGTGGAGTTGGCAAAACAACAACCTCTGTTAATTTAAGTGCATATCTAGGCGATTTAAAGAAAAAAGTTCTATTAATTGACTGTGATCCTCAGGGAAATACAACAAGCGGTATAGGAATAGAGAAAGAAAGTACTGAAAATTCTATATATGATGTTTTAATTGAAAATATCAGTTTAAAGGAAAGTATTATTCCGACTAAGTATAAAAATCTTTCAATATGCCCTTCCAGCGTTGAGCTTTCAGGAGCGGAAATAGAGCTTGTTTCAGTAAAAAACCGCGAATTTTTGCTTAAGAATGCAATAGAAGAAATAAAAGAAGATTATGATTTTATTATTGTTGACTGCCCTCCTTCGCTGGGTTTGATTACTTTAAATGCTTATGCAGCAGCAAACAGTGTAATAATTCCGATACAATGTGAATATTATGCTTTAGAGGGTCTTGGACAGCTTACGAACACTATTTCAACGATTAAACAGGGTATTAATAAAGAAATAGAAATTGAGGGAATTTTACTTACAATGTTTGATAAGAGAACCAACTTATCAACATTAGTCTATGATGAAGTAAAAAAATTTTTCCCTGATAAAATATTTAAAACAGTAATACCGAGAAATGTTAGACTTAGTGAAGCACCAAGCTTTGGTGAAGCAATTATATCCTACGATAAATTATCAAAAGGAGCATTGGCATATAAAGCTTTGGCTAAAGAGATTATAAAGAAAAACGTATAGGAGGCTTGGAATGGCTAAAAAAGGATTAGGAAAAGGATTAGGGGCACTTTTAAATACAGAAAGTATTGTTGAAACAACGACAGAAAGTGAAAAAAACGTTAAAGTAATAAAAATAACCCAGATAGAGCCTAATAAGGCACAGCCAAGAAGTGATTTTGATGAAGAAAAACTTGAGGCGCTTGCTGATTCGATTTCAGAATACGGAATTTTGCAGCCGATTGTTGTAAAGCTTAATCAGAACGGCTTTTATACAATTATTGCAGGCGAAAGAAGATGGAGAGCAGCAAGAATTGCGAAACTAAAAGAAATACCGGCTATTGTTAAGGATTACGATGAAAAAAGTGAAAAAGAGGTTGCTTTAATAGAAAATCTCCAGAGAGAAAACTTAAACGCAATTGAAGAAGCCCTTGGAATAAAAGAATTAATGGATTTATACGGTATGACACAGGAGGAAATTTCAAAGAAAATAGGAAAGAGCCGCCCTGCAGTTGCGAATAGCTTAAGACTTTTAAATCTTCCTGAGAATGTTAAAAACCTGATTAAAGAAGGATTAATTTCTATGGGTCATGCGAGAGCTCTTCTTGCACTTCCCAGCGACAAATTGATGATATCAACAGCTGAAAAAATAATTAATGAAGACTTAAGCGTTCGCCAAACTGAAAACTTTATTAAATTCATTACTGCGGAGAGAAAAACAAAAACATTAACCAAGGAAGAAAAAGAAATAGCAAGATACATAAAAACCCTGGAAGAAAGCCTTTCTTCAGAGCTTGGAACAAAAATAAAAATTGTAAATAAGAAAAATAAAGGAAAAATTGAAATTCCATATTCTTCGGCAGAAGATTTCGAAAGAATTATTGATTTAATAAAAAAATAATGTTTCACGTGAAACAAAAAGCGATATGTGAAAAAACACATATCGCTTTTTGTTTGTATTTTTTATAAATAAAAGTCATGATTTCCAATGGTTTTATAAAATGTTCTGTTGTTTACAATCCAGAAATTTGTTGAAATTCTTGGGTTTAAAAAATACAGGCAGTTCCCCACATTTTCTTCGCCTAAAAACGCTCTTTTTGCCGCTACAATACTATCTCCTGAAGGCTCGTTATAAATTGTTCCGTTAGCTGCCGGAGTAAACTGAACACCGTATTGTGTATCAAAAATAACATCATAAATATTATCTGCGTAAAGGTGACTTTCCACCCTATTTAAAACAACGTTTCCAACGGCAACCTTGCCCCTCATTGATTCTCCTGCACTTTCGGCATTAATAATTCGTGATAACCAATATATATCATCATCAGAATATCCTCTTCTGCCGATAACGTTGTCAGGAACTTTGATATTTTCATCAGTTATTTCCACAGTATATGTGTCTTTATCCCACAAAACATCACAACCAAAAGTTTCCGCAATAAACCTTACAGGAACATAAAAACGGTCGGCGTAAATTGAGGATTTTGCATCAAGCTTAACATTCCTGCCATTAACCAGAGCAGAACTTCTGTCTTTTGTAAGAGAAACAGAGAAGCTTCCTTTGTTAATAACTGCGGTAGATGAGGCTTTGTCCCAACTAATGCTGTCACAGCCTAGGGCAGTGGAAACAACTCTTGCAGGAACCATTGTAATTCCGTTTAGAAGAAAAGCAGGGGTGTCGGATACGATATAATTATCATTTACGTTTATACACACAGGCGTTTGGAATTCCGGCGTTTCATAAACCAAAGGATTAAAGCCTTCAGAAGAGACTTTATCTGCGTTAAAACTAGAAATTCCAACGGCAAATAATAATAAAAGCGCAATAATGAATGATTTCATAAAAATACCTCCAAATCGCGCACCACTCATACACTATTATACAACAAAAAGAGCCTTGATTCAACGCTTAAAATATAGATAAAAAGGAAATGATTTACATAATAGTCAACGAAAAACGAAATTAATCAAAATATTTATATTATTTCAAGATATTTAGATTGACATATTTTCCATTATAGTGTAAAATGTATAGTGTGTAATTGTATTATAATTTTGCATTACTGTCTTTATTTTTGAATTAAGGGAATATAATTGCTTAAAAAATTTTGCGGATTATGAAAAAAGAGGTGGTCTACAATGAGGTATAAAACAATGAAGAGAGCATTATTAATGTGCCTCTCTGTAATTTTAATTTTAGGCGTGGCACCGGTGGCTTTTGCCGAAACAACGGTTATTCCTGTAGCTGTAACGGGAGAAACGCTGGTTGAGGGTGAAGATTATCCCGATAATGCACATGGAACAATAGATGGTGCAGCTAACGAAGTTAGAAAGCAGATAAAAACCGATTCGTCAGCGTCTGGCGGTGAATATCTGTTTTCCGACAACTATGGCTCCGGAAGCAATAAAACTCATTATTGGGCAATAGATTTTAAAATTCCTGTTGACGGAACATATACAGTGAAGACAAGGATAGGAAAAGTGTGGAAATCCAGAATGCACGACCCCGTCAAAGCAACATTTGGAGATGCGGTTATTGTGCAATGGAAATGGAGCGACAGAATAAGCGATTCATCAGAAGTAGAGGAGCTTGCCGAATGTGAGGCAGAGCTGCAATTAACAAAAGGAACTTACACTTTTAAACTGGAAACAGCAGCGGGATTCGGCGGCAACCATCATCTTTACATTGACTATGTTTCGGTTACCACCAAAGAAATATCGGAAACGGCGGCTTCTGTTGGAAAGATGGGAGCAACCCTTGAAATTGAAGATTATCCCGTCATTAAAAAAACATTAAGCGGAACAGCAACAACTGCCGGTGGTGAGATTGTTTCAGGCAGTGCTTTTTCAAATAATCAGTATCTCAGATATAACGAAGAAGCTTCAGGCGCACAAACAGCCGCTTGGGAACGTAAAGTTGATATCAGTGAAACAGGTGAATACACCCTTGAGTATTATATAAGAAGAAATGCTTCGAAAGAAGGAAAGCTAACTCTTTTGCTTGATGGAACAAAAATTCACACTATCAATGAAGGAACACAAGGCTGGGAAAGGATTAGTCTGAGTCAATACCTTACAGCAGGTGAGCACACCTTATCAATTCAATCATACAGTGGGAGCGAAAAAGCACAAATTTTTGCTGACTACATAAAAATAAGACCGGTAACAAATGTTTCTGCGGATGCTCAAAGATACGAATTTGAAGATTATGCAGGAACTTATTCTATGGTTACCGAAATTGATGAAGCAAGCGAAGGTGCGGTTGTTTCCGGATACACAAAAACCGACCATTCATATAAGATACCTGTTAGCATAAGCGAAAGCGGATATTACGACGTGTTATATGTGGTAAACCATAACTCAGGAAACAGCAAGGTGAAATTTTCTTTAAACCTTGGAAGTGAGTTTTCGCTTCCCTTTACAAACGAAACTCCTGAGGGAACGGATTTAGATTATTCAGGTTCGAGCTATAGAATGAGCTTGTATGAATATAACGGCATGTGGATTAATAAAGAAGAATATATATTAGAAACGTTTTTTGAGAATAATACTGACGGGTATATCAGTTACCAGCTCGATTATATTGAATTTAAGCCCTCAGAGCCACCGGCAATCACCCAAAGCAGCGTTTCGAAAATTGAGTTTGAAACATATACAGGTCCCGGTGTTTATGATTGGGACCGCGGTATAACTGAGGTGAGCGGAACAAGCGGAGATAAGGTTATTTATAGCGAATGGTCCGATATAGACCCAAGCTGGTCATTCCCCGTATCCGTAAAAGACAGTGGATTTTACCATATAAACTATGTTGTTGGCGATTATACTGATGCTTGGCTCAGTAAAATGACCTTGAAATTAGGAAAGATTTTAATTGGCACAAATTATATGGACTACGTTGAAAATTACGGAAATCTTGTTTGGAGTTCACAGCCGCTTTGCAGATACAGTACAGAATGGGTTTGGCTCGACAAAGGAGAATATGAACTAAGCGTTGAAGTTTCTCCCGAGCAGATAAACAATGTTTATAAATATCAGGCAGACTATGTAGAATTTATTCCTGCCGTAAACGGAATTTCAATGGAAGAGGGCTTAATAAAAGTTCACGCAGCATATACCGATGTTACAAGCGGAAAGGTTTTAATGGCTTTATATAATGGAAACAAGCTGGTAGCAACAACAACTTACTTGTTGCAAAATGAAACTTATGTTGATTTCGAATATGCTCCTCAGGAAACTGTTACCAAGGTTAAAGTTTTCATATGGAACGACGATAACACGGCAACACCTAAAGAACTATCAAAAAACTTTGATTTAACTGAAAATAATTAAAGAACATATAATGAATAATTACTTATAAAATCAAACGGAGGGAAAAAAATGAGTAAATTCAAAAAAACGGTATCATTATTTTTGGTACTCACAATGGTTTTGGCAACATGTGTATTTTCACTCAATGCAGGAGCAGAGGCTTCTGTTGAGGTTAATGAGTATGATTATGTTGTGTCAGAAAAGCTCCAGGCTCTTGAGGTTGTTGACGTTGTTGACGATTCAAGGCTCGGCGAGTATGTTTTAAGAGAGGATATTATCGAGGTTCTTATGAAATATCTTCTTATAGATGGTGCTTCTATAGAGGGTGAAACAACACCTTTTATTGATGTTAGCATTTACGATGAAAACATCGGCGGATACAGAATTTTAAAACAGTTGGGATATATTTCAGGCGGCGAAAACAAGATGTTCCGCCCCAAAGATTATCTTACATATAACGAAGCAATTAAGCTTATTGTAAGTGCAATGGGATATGGTCCTTTTGCTAAGAGAAACGGCGGATACCCTGCAGGATATCTTTATACAGCCAATAAATACGGCTTACTCAAAGCAGTAAGAGGAAGCGGCTCAAACCCCATCCCTTACTGTGATTTATATAGAATTATTGAAGCAAGCTTATATGCAGACGCAGTTGTTTATCGTTTTACTGCAGATGAAGATGATACAGCTTTTATGCTTGATGAAAACAGAACAGTATTGGAAGAAACATACGGATATGTTTATGTGTCAGGTATAGTTACAGGAAATGAAGATACAAAGCTTTTATCTTCTGGCTCAGCAAGGGTTAGCAGATACCAGATTGAAATTGAAAATGTACCCTACGACACACCCGGAAAAGAGTATGCTAATCTTTTAGGCAGATACGTTTACGGCTATGCTAAAGATGACGGCAACGGAAACCTCGATATTTTATACCTTGAGGCAGACTATGGCAGAAATAACGAGTATAAGGTTTTTGCCGAGGATATTTTAACGGCAAAAACAACATCTACAAAAATTTACTATGAAGACGAAAACGGCAAAGAAAAGTTTCTTGATGTAAAAGAAACCGGTCTTAATGTTATTTATAACGGAAAAGCAGACACAAACTACATAAGACTCAGTGATATGATGCCCACATCAGGTCACATTTTGGGTGTTGACAACACAGGCGACAGAGTTATAGATGTTTTGTTTGTTTATGATTTTGAAAACATCGTTGTAGATATTATTAATCCCTTTAGCTATGAAATCACTGATGTATACAATTCAAGCGATCGTATAACATTAGACTCAGATGAAGACGAGGTTCGTATATATGATGAAAACGGAACTCAGATAGAGTTTTCCGACATTGCTAAAGGCGACGTTTTAAGCTATATGCAGTCAAATAATGCGTCAGGTTATAAATTAACCATAGTATACGTTGGCAGAAGCTCGGTAACAGGAACTGTTACAGAAATTACTGATGATAAATTCTTGATTGACGACACATATTATGAGCTTGCAGAAAGCCTTAAAACTCACATTCAGGAAACAAGAGCAAATCCTGTGAGAATGGGTGAAAAATCAACCTTCTATTTTGATTACAGCGGAAAAATCGCATATTATGAACGCGAAATAACAACCGATGCAACATACGGTGTTCTTGCGGGCATCCATCCGGTAGATGGCCTTAAAAATTCAATTGAGGTTATACTTTACACACAGGATGCAGAAATGATTGAAACAAAAATTGACGACATTGTAAAAATCGACAAGTCAAAATATGAATTAAATAAAGATTCCGAGTTTAATACAATAAAAACCAAACTCGAAAGTGCGATAGGTCAGGTTATTTTATTCAAAAAAGGCTCGGGAGACCGCATAAATTATGTTGATATACCCGAAGCAAGCGGTGAGACCGGAGATTTGGTAAAACTTGAAGAAACAAGTGCACAGTTTGTAATCCGTGGCGGAATATTTAACATTGAGAGTCCTTGGAAGCAGTATGTATCAAAACCGGGACAGTATATTCTGTTCAAAACCCCCGAAACGGCGAATATGACTACTGATAAAGAAAACTGGGCTGTTGACTCAAAACTATACGACCCTGATGTTTATTCTGCGCCCGGCGACTTTACAAATTATGCAGTTTATAACCTTGGTCAGGACGGCGTTCCCCGCGTAACCTGCGTATTGCTCCGTGGCGGCAACTCAAGGTCAGCGTCAGTTAACAGTAACCAGCCATACTACGTTATTACAGGAACAACAACAGGTGTTGATGAAGAAGGAAACATAGGAACAAAGCTTTATTACTCAAAGAATGGTACAGAGCTGTCATCATTTGTTACAAGCACAGTTGACTATGGATATAATTCACTGACAGGCGAGAGTAACTTCAATGTAGTGGAAGCAGACAAACCTTTTGCTGAGCTTGAATTGGGAATTGGTGATGTTATCCAGTTTGGCACAAACGCAGACGGACATATTTCAGCTATAAACGTTATTTACAGAAATAACAGAGAGCAAGATGAACTTAACGCTGCTGTTCCTTCAATACCTTATAACAATACAGGACATCAGGCTAAGTCAGGAACAGTTGCCGGAACAGTTGCTGCCATAGATGCCGAAAACAAGCTTATTTCAATCGAAACTGTTACTGAAGAAAGCGGTGCTAAGAGAATTCAGGTTCTTAACACAACCACAGACATTACATTTTATAATATAGGTGAAACAAGAACATTGGGCGGAACACTGACAGATATTATCCCAGGAGACACAATTATTGTAAGAAGTTCCGGCGGATTTTCAGTATATTCGGCACAGTTTACAATTTTAAGATAACCGTACTTTGAAGAGAGGAGTAAAGAAATGAAGAGATTATTAAGTTTAGTTTTATCAGCGATATTGGTCTTAGCTTCATTTTTGACCGTTAGCGCAGCTTCCGAAAACGAAGTTACAGTTACTATAAACGATGCCTATTCTTTCACAGTAACGGTTAAAGCGGAAGAAACAGACAGAGTAACTTTAAGAATATTTCCCTTGAGCGGGTCGGAGGGCTCGTTCACAAGGGAAGACAGTCCTGTTTATGTTGGTCAGGACAGCACACCCGACTCAACAGACCCCGTTAATACATATACAATAACAGGAAGCTTTTCAACAACCCAGGTTTCAGGCTGGTTCAGAGCTGAAACAAACAGAGGCTATTGTGATTTTTACTATGTTAGCCCCGTAGCTAAAGCAACATTTTACAGCGACTTAATAGAAGCAGACGCGGCGGAAGTTGAAGCAGTAATTGACGCTGCTGTTTTAAACGGAAACTGCGACCTTGAGCTTTACGGCTATACCGATGCTGAATACGACAAGGTTAGAGAATACATTGACACAGCAATTAACGATTTAGACGACAGCTTAAACGAAGCTACCACCGGTTTAGACAGCACAGACCCCGACGATATACCGGGTTACATTGCAGCAGTTGAAGGCATATTAGTTCCTGAGCTTTCAGAACTTTTTGTTATGACAGAGCTTTTAACAGCCGGCGATGCAGAGGATTTTGCAAGCGAGGTTACAGCAAGCGCAACGGAGCTTAGCTTAGACCTTACATATTATAATTGCACACCTTATTACATCCTTCCTGCAACGGTATATAACCGCCTTGCAGCACTTGATATCCCCGAAGGCTTCAGCCTTACTGAAGAAAATGTTCAGGATATGTTCAACACAGCAGTTTTGCTTGCAGCATTAGACACAACCGAAACTCTTCAGGTTGGTAACCTTACAACTGTTATAGATTATTATGACGGAAAGTGCGTAACCTTAGACACAACATATTCATCTCAGTTCACAGATGAAGAGGTACAGGACAATACAGTAAGCGGACTTTTGAGAACAAACAGAGCAAGCATCACATCAGCTGCTGAGTTCGAAGCGAAATATTTAGAATATTCAGAAGATGCGTTAGGTAATGGTACCGGCGGTGTTGACCCCTCTCCAAACCCGAATCCGCGTCCCGATCCCAGTCCTGCGCCGTCAGCTCCTTCTACGGACGGCGGAAAAACTGATGAGCCCGAGAGCGGAGAGCTTTCTGACTTAGGAGAAGCTGAATGGGCAAAAGAAGCCATTGAAGCTTTGGTTAAAGAAGGCGTTTTAGCCGGCAAAGGCGACGGAAAATTCTATCCTAACGATACAGTAACAAGAGAAGAATTCATTAAAATAATTGCTGAGGCTTTTGAACTTACAGACAAAAACGCAGATGCAGATTTTTCCGACGTTGCCAAAAACCGCTGGAGCTATCAGTACATAGCTTCGGGTTATTCAGCAGGTATTATCACAGGAACATCTGAAACAGAATTTAATCCTGCAGGCGAAATGACAAGAGAGGATATGGCGGTAATCATTTACAGAGTAGCACAGTACTTAGGTTATGAATTATCAGACGACGACGGTGCTGACTTTGCAGACATCACAGATGTTGCAGATTAC
>JAZNWB010000144.1:0-16648 GCA_045593125.1 Congzhengia sp.
ATTATAAAAGAAATAGAAGAATTTTCTGAAAAATCAAGACGTATGAGTGTAAGCCAGCTTATATTGGAGATATACAACAGAACAGGATTTTTTGATGCACAACAGTCATTTGCCAATGGCACTATAAGAAAAGCGAACCTAAGACTTCTTTATAATCGCGCAAAGGATTATGAAAATACAGGTCTTAGAGGACTTTACAGTTTCATTAAATTCATTCAGGACTATAAAAATACAGGCAATGATCTGGAATCTGCAAAGCTTAACAGTGAAAATAATGATGCAGTGCGCATAATGAGTATCCACAAAAGTAAGGGTTTGGAATTTCCTGTGGTAATTCTTTTTGCGGCAGAGCACCAGTTTAATCTTCAGGATTTGCGTCGTGGTGTGTTGTATCATCCAGAAATAGGATATGGTCCTAAATTTGTTGACACCAATCTTCGTATTACATATAACTTTGCACCAAGGGCGGCGGTAGAAAGTGTGCTTTATGCCCAGAGTATTGCAGAAGAAATGCGTATTTTATACGTTGCACTGACACGTGCCAAAGAAAAACTTGTCATAATTGGTGCTGATAAAAATTTAGAACAAAAAATACGAAGCTGCACATCAGGTGAAAAATCTCTGCGTATAGTAGGAGCATTGGTATCAGAACATATTTCATATCTTGACTGGATAATCATGGCACTTGTTAACCACGAAAATGGAGAAGTGTTGAGAAAGTGTGCCAATATCGGTGAAGACTACCATAAAATAACACATAACAGTCGTTTTGATGTAAAAATTATATCTGATATTAAAGAGCTTTCCTGTGAAGATGTGGATAGTGAGGATGATGTTGTTGTGCTCCAAAACGAAAATGATTTGATTTTATCTCTTGTTATGGATAAATATCATAGTGAGGAAGATATTGTATTGCCCTCTAAGGTAACTGTGTCTGAGCTTAAGAAAAGAAGAGCACAAGAAATGGTAGAAGATGGAAGCGAGGCTTTTAAAAGGCCTGCTAAAATAAAAGAAAAAACAACAGGTCTGTCAGCGTCTGAAATTGGTATAGCGTACCATACAGTACTTCAGAAATGTGACATTTTGGCACCTTTAGATACCAGAGAGGATATAAAAAAGCAGATAGATTCTATAAAAGAAAAAGGTTTTTTAACAGAAAATGAGGCTGGTGCGGTCAATCCTGAAAAATTACTTAAATTTTTCACATCCGCTACAGGCAGAATGATAAGAAATGCCAAAGAGGTAAAACGAGAGTTTATGTTTGGAGTATCAATTCCTGCCAAAGGATTTTTGAGCGGTACAGAAAGTGATAAGGACATTATGCTTCAGGGTATTATCGACTGTCTACTTATAACTGATGAGGGACTTGTAGTAATAGACTATAAGACTGACAGGAACTTTGATGAAACTGAAACTGTAGAAAAATACAGAATTCAGCTTGAATGTTATAAGTATGCAGCAGAAAAAATCTTCAAAAAGCCTGTCATTTCAAAAATATTATTTATGTTGGATAGCGGCATGGCGATGACGCTATAATTAAAAAGACGGTGCATTGCACCGTCTTTTTAATTGTCTGTAAAGAAGTCCTCGTCATATGCAATTTTTATTGCATCAAAGGTCTCCACATCTACAATACCTGTTGGATTGATGTTATTTTCAGTTTGAAATACAACAACCCTCTCTGTAGTTTGCGGACCAAAGATACCATCAGGAATACCGGGCAATTCCTTATCCTGATTTATAATTCTCAGCATATACTGAATAGAGTAAATGGGACGTCCTGTAAGTTCATCAGTAGACAGAGCAATTCCACGGACTTCGTCCTGCATACCTTCTCTTAAATCGTAACCGGGATATTGGCCAAATTGTGCATCACTTCCTCTTAACACCTGTGAACGCATTCTTTCTATGCCATTCCATGTTTCTTCGTCTGTGGTGCCGTTTTGGGGTAAATTCATCCTATTTTGAAGCTCGCTTACAGCTGTGCGTGTATTTACTCCGTAATTACCTGTGGGATTAACTGTCGGAATGTTAGCGAATACAGGGATAACATCGTTAATATGATTCTGGAGCGTCATAACCGCATTACCTCTGGCACCCATAGACAGTGGAACACCGGGGAACTGAACTGAAGCGGGAGCTGTTGTAAATTCAGAAGACCTGCCCGTTGAAATATATATGCCCTTAATAGCGTTGTACATACTTTCCCATGTCAGGGGTCCCACTATACCATCGACTGGCAGACCGTAAGCACGCTGAAATGCAGCTACAGCAGAGGTGGTGGATGGACCATAAACGCCATCTTGTGCAACTTGTGGGACAGTGTCATAGTATTCTGAAAGGAGATTTAACATCAACTGAAGTGTCAATACCCCCTGACCGGTATCTCCCTCACGCAGTGCTTCAGGGTACTCCAATGACAATCCAAATATTACATCACCACGTGCATTCAGTTCATTTAATCTGTTGATGCCTGTAAATAGATTGATAAGCTTATACCACGTAGCACGACCAACAACGCCATCAGGTGTGAGGTTAAAAATACGCTGGAATGTTCTGACAGCATTTTCAGTTGACTCACCGTAAACTGCACCTGTAGGAACTTTTGGGATTGCAGGGTAGTTTGTGGATATTGCATTTAAAAGAATCTGTACCTGTTGGACATCGGGGCCTACATCTCCGAGTCTTAAAGGCGTACCCGGATATGATTCACCCACTGACTCGACAGGAACGTTGTTTATAATATTTACATCATCGCCGTAGTAGTATCTTATAATCTGGAAGGGCAGATATCCGTCGTTAGCCAAAGTAACAGTACCCCATTGTGACAATCCTTCGCAGGTGACAGTTGTGCCGTTGCAAAACTGTGAAGCAAGAGGCTCAATAGCACCATTTCTGCGAAGATACGAATCAAAAATATCATCTACAATGTCGGAAATGTCTGCAAAAATAGTTCTTCCCTGAACATATGCCTGGTCGAACTGTGTAGTGTTCGTAATATCAAAATCATATCCGCGACTGCGATAATATTCTGTATATATTTTGTTTAAAGCAAAAGAAATCTGAGCATAAATGTTTGCACGCAGGGCGTTTTCAGGCCATGTAGGATAGACCTCGCTTGATGCTACATTCTTAATATAATCAATAAATGGCACGGTTACATTCTGAGCATTTGAGTTTGGAGCACCCAAATGAACAGTAATAAACTCGGGTATTACCGGTGCTATGTCAGGCATGTTATGACCTCCTTATAAATTCTGTCTCGGAATTATTACAATATTATCTATGTTATTATTTTGAATTTCAGGTAATGGCACCAAATTTACGGGCAATTGTGTAATGATGCTGCCAAAAATCTGAACGTTTTCAATTACGGCCTGAAAGAAATCAGGATGGGTAACTGTTACCTTATACTCACTAAAAGGTGCTCTAACAGTAGGCTCTTGTGATGCAGATGAGGATGGGGCGGGAAGTGTGAAAAGAGTAGTCCTTCCGCTCCTGTCGGTTGTACCGCTTGCCAAAATCTCTTCTGAATTTTCTTCCGTGACAGTTACCTGTGCATTTACAACAGGATATAGCTGATTAGCAGTAAATACACTTACCACGAGTTGACCTGTTGAAGTATCAGGTAATGATTGTTCTAAAGGTGCAGGTGAGTCATTTTGCACCTGAGGTGCTGGTGTTGGTGTTGCCGGTTTGGGTTCTGATTCATACATGTTATTAGGCATAGTATTTTCCTTTCAAAAAAAGTCTTGCTAATGTATATGAAATATATTTACCAAAAATTACAACACATATTTTCGGAACAAACGCATTTTTCTGTCGTATAAATAAACGTGAGCAACGCTTACGACATACAGGGCAACTGCCCATAAATATAATAAGCATCACTCAGACAGCTAAGGTAATGACTTAAAATTTTTAAAAATTTTAAGGAGGAAAACTTAATGTTTAAAGCAAAAAAATTAACATCATTTATTCTTTCAGCAGTTATGATGTTAGGTTTTACCGTTTCTTCATTTGCGGCGGTATCACCCGATGCACAGGATTCAAAGTACAAAGATGCAATTGAGCTCTTAGGTGCTTTAGAAATCATGGTTGGTGACGCAGAAACAGGAGCGTTCAGACCTGATGACACAATAAAACGTTCAGAATTTGCAAAGGTTGCTGTAACATCAATGGGTATGGAAAACTTAGCAGGCAGCTTTGCGTATCCCACACAGTTTCCTGATGTGGTAGAAAATCACTGGGCTAATGGCTATATCAACGTAGCAACAAACCAGGGTATTATCATAGGTGACGACGAAGGTAACTTCCGTCCTGATGATACAATCACTTACGCTGAAGCAGTAACAGTTTTAGTTCGTTTAATCGGGCACACACCTGTTGCTGAGAAAAAAGGTGGCTTCCCTCAGGGTTATGTAACAGTAGCAACACAGACAGGTATCACAAAGAGTGCGGTTGCATCTAATAATGCAGCAGTAACTCGTGGTATGGTAGCTCAGCTTACAGCTAATGCACTTGTTACAGATAAAATGGAGCAGACAAACTTTGGTTCAGATGAATCATATCAGGTTGTTGACGAAACACTCTTAGAAGATGAACTTTCAACAAAAATCGTGTACGATCAGATTACAGCAGTAGGTACAAGCTCACTCACGGGTTCTTCAACACTTAAACACAACGAAGTAAAAATAGGCGATGGCGTTTATGAAGTGGCTGACAAAGCATTATCTCAGACACGCAAGCTTTTAGGCTTTAATGTTGAGGCATATGTAAGAGTAGACGAACATGACGACGAAATTTTAGTCCTTGCACGTGAACAAAAGGGCAAAAATTCTTCTATGAAAATCAATACAATGGATATTGAAGATGTAACAGCAGACACACAGGTAACAGTAGAATACTGGGAAGATAAAGAAAAGGACAAAGAACCTAAAGAAGCAGTAATCGCATCTGATGCAAAATACCTTTATAATGGTCAGGCAATCAGCTTTGATGCAGAAGAAATGAAACCTACTGCAGGTTCACTTACACTCTTAGACCGCAACCGTGACGATATCTATGATGTAGTATTTATTGAAGAATATGAAAACTACGTTGTAGAAGAAGTTATTGTATCAAGCAACAGAGTAACAGATAAATACGGCAAACCTTCATTGGTTTTAGATCCTGAAGATGACAGTGTGAAGTTTGTAATTACACGTGCAGGTCAGGAAGTTGAATTAAAAGACTTAAATGAATGGGACGTTTTATCAGTAGCAAAGAGCAAGGATTCATCTATCATAATCGTAGATGTAACATCTGAAAAAGTAACGGGTAAAGTTACAGAAAAGCATGGTGAAAAGTTTGTGATTGACGGTAAGGAATATTACGTTTCAGCAAACTATACAGATGAAATCAAATTAAACGACGAAGGTACTTTCTATCTTGATAAAGACGGTCATATTGCAGCAGTTGACGCTACAAGTGTGTTGTCTTCAAACTATGCATACGTTACAGGTGCAGAGGTTACAACAGGCTTTGATAAGAGATTAAGTGTTAAAATATTTGACAAAAATGGCGATATCAAAGTAATTAAATCAACAGAAAAAGTAAAAGTAAATGGTACACCCAACAAGACTGCAGCAGAAGCTTTAGAAGCACTCAAGGTTGAAGGTTCTGTAGTACCCACACTTATCACTTATGAAGTGAACTCAGACGGAGAAATCACACAGTTCAACACAGCAGAAGATAAAACATCAGGCGGTATTTTAAAGGATAAGTTCACATTGAATGCAAATGCAACACTCAAATATCGTGAATCAGCTAAGAAACTAGGCAACTACAATATTGACGAGCATACAATCGTATTTGACATTCCTGCAGGGGAAACAGATGCTAAAAAATATGCAATTGCAGATTACAAGCTCTTCGAAGATAACACAGATTACGATGTATTGGTTTACGATGTAAGAGAAGATTTAACAGCAAGTGTTGTTATTGTAACAAACTCAACAGGTATTGCAAACTTAGAAGCGTCAGCAGTAATTGTTGACAAAATCGCAACGTCATTAAATGACGAAGACGAAAAGGTTGAAAAGCTTTATGCCTTCGTTGACGGTGAAAAGAAGACTTTCTCAACAACAGAAGAGGGTATTCTCGTAAATGGAGATAGTGAACAGCTCAAAGCCGGTGACATCATCCAGATAAAAACAAACTCAAAGGGCGAAATTGAAAGCATCAGAGTTCTGTTTGAGGTTGATGATAAAGCAACAGAAGTAAAAACAACAGTTGCAGAAGATTTGATCACAGTTTACGGTAAAGTAGTTAAGAAATTTACAAACTCAATTAACGTATCTGTAAATGGTGGAGCAGTAGAGAACTATTCAACACAGGGTGCGACAGTGTATGAAGTTAACACAGCAAAGACAACAAACCCTGTAAGAGTGGCAGAAGCAGGCGACATCACACAGTACGATGAACTTGACGTAAGCCGTGTGTTCTTAAGAATCTACAAGGACGAAGTTAAGGAAATCATTATCGTAAGATAACGAATGCCGACCAAATAATAAAATATACCATCGACAACCCAGGTCTCACACATCAGCAAAAAACAGCGGGCATCATTGCCCGCTGTTTTTCTGTTCTTTTTCTTCTTCTATTACAGGTATAAATTTTTTAGCAAATTTACCTTTTCCACGCCCTTTAATATAGAAGTACCCGATAACGGAAAAAATAACTGCACCGATAAAGTTTACAATTAAGTCTTTCATTGTGTCGTATAATCCAATATCTAAATATCCGCCAAGTCCCATGTCTTTACCGTTTATAACAACAGATGTTATATTATCAATAGTCTGTGGGACGTTCTGGTGTGCAGGGTTTAGTGTTACAGAATTTATAGTATGAACGATTACATCCTTTTGCATATCCTTATTAAAAAGAAAGTCTGCACCGAATTCAAAAAATTCCCAAAGTACGCCGATAGTCATTGAAAAGCAAAATGCTACGACTGCCAGATATATAGGGGATAACTGAAATTTAAATCTGGGATTTCTATTTATTATATCTAATAGAGAAAAACCAATGGCTGCAAATAAAAATCCGTTTAATGTATGCAGCACTGTGTCCCAATGGGGAACTTTGACATAATAATTATGTATTTCCCCCAAAATTTCTGCAGAGAAGATAAAGAGAAGCATAATTATTTCCAATGTAGACGGGAAATCTATTTTTAAGCTTCGCTCAATAAAAGTAGGAACCAAAAACAACACAAGAGATAAAGTGCATACAAAAACATTTTCGTATTCCCCTCTTATTGCTGCCATTATTAGAGAAACTATAACAAAAAAACGCAAAACAAGGTACACAAAGAAAGTAAACTTATTCTTTTTGATATCTTCCTTTGCATTTTTTATAAAAGAGTTCTTAGCCATTAAATCACCCCCCTTTTTGTTAGTATAATTATATACTTATAAAATATGCAAGTCAATGAAAAAGGCTACGCATAAGCGTAGCCTTTACAAATTGTTAATTTTTAGTTTTGTCGTTGTTACGAAGTTCAACACGTCTTATTTTACCGCTGATTGTTTTGGGAAGTTCATCCACAAATTCAACAATTCTTGGATATTTATAGGGTGCTGTATGAGTTTTTACATAATCCTGAATTTCTTTCTTTAACTCATCAGTTCCTTTATTTCCCTTTGTAAGTACAATTGTAGCTTTTACAATCTGTCCGCGAATTTCATCGGGAACTGCAGTAATCGCACATTCTAAAACGTATGGAAGCTCCATGATAACACTTTCGATTTCAAAAGGTCCTATTCTATAGCCTGAGGATTTGATAACATCATCAGAGCGGCCTACATACCAAAGATATCCGTCTTCATCACGCCAAGCAAGGTCGCCTGTATGATAGATGTTATTGTTGTATGATTCTTTGGTTGCTTCTTCATTTCTGTAATATCCCATATACAAACCACAGGGAACTTTTTTGTCGGTTTTTACAACGATTTCACCTGTTTCGCCAATACCTGCTGATGTACCATCGTCCAAGATTATATCTACATCATACAGAGGACTGGGTTTGCCCATAGAGCCGGGTTTGGGATTCATACCCCAGAGGTTTGCAACAGTAAGTGTTGTTTCAGTTTGCCCAAAACCTTCCATAAGCTTTAAGCCTGTTGCTTTTTTCCACTGCTCATAAACTTCGGGGTTTAATGCCTCGCCTGCAACAGTTGAATATTCAATAGAAGATAAATCATATTTTGATAAATCTTCTTTGATGAAGAATCTGTACATTGTAGGTGGTGCACAGAATGTTGTAATGTTGTATTTTTTAAACATAGGCAGAATGTCTTCTGCTTTGAATTTGTTGAAGTCATATACAAATATTGCGGCTTCACATAACCACTGACCGTAGAGTTTGCCCCAAAGAGCTTTTCCCCAACCGGTGTCCGAAATTGTAAGATGTACACCATCAGGGTTTACGTTGTGCCAATATTTTGCAGTAATGTAATGACCTAATGGGTACTTGTGGTCGTGTGTTGCGATTTTTGGGTATCCTGTTGTGCCTGATGTGAATAGCATAAGCAACGGGTCAGAACCGCAGGCTGAATTTTCTGTACGTGTGTAAACGTCTGAGTAGCGGTTTATTTCCTTGTCAAAGTTATGCCAACCGGAACGACTTCCGCCCACCATGACTTTTGTGAGGCTTTCATCGTAACTTTTCTCTGCTAAATCTACCTGACGTGAAACGTCACCGTCTGCAGTGCATACAATAGCAGAAACGCCTGCAGCCTTAAATCTGTAATCAAAATCATGCTCCACAAGTAAATTCGTAGCAGGAATTGCGATAGCTCCGATTTTGTGAAGTGCAAGCATTGAAAACCAGAACTGATAATGGCGTTTTAGTACAAGCATTACACGGTCGCCCTTTTTAATACCTAATGACTCGAAATAATTTGCAGTCATATTTGAATATTTCTTTAGTTCTGCAAAAGTGAATTTGCGTTCCTCTTTCTTTTCTGAAACGTGAATCATAGCTACTTTATCGGGAGATTTCTCTGCTAAAGCGTCTACACAATCAAAGGCAAAATTAAACTTTTCTTCGTTCTTAAAGTTAATAGAAACCAAAGCACCTTTTTCGTTTTCGGTGCAGTCGATAAAGTTTTTATGTACATCAGGGATTGTTTTACCAGAAACTCTTTTTATGAATTCTTCCTCCTGCTGACGGAAATCGTCAGTTTCGGATTCTTTCATAACCATTGCATATATTTCAACGTCTTTTCCGCCATAAGCCTCCAACTTGTGGGGGATAGTACTGTTGTAGTATATTGTATCGCCAGCCTCTAAAATTTGTGTGTTATTACCTACTGTGATTTTAAGTTGACCGGAAATAACGATATCAAATTCCTGACCTTTGTGAGACGAAAAATCGTGAGAGTCATCATTTTCAACATAAGGTATAATTACATGAAAAGGCTCCGTTGTTTTATTTTTAAACATAGCAGCTAAGTTTTTGTATTCATTGCCTGCTTTTCTTGCAATGGGCAGACCGCCGCCTCGCTTTGTAACTTCGAAACTTGTAAGCCTTGGGCTTGTACCTTTTAATAAATCTGTGGGATCGACATTGAAGCATTTTGCACATTTATATATGAATGTAAAATCCATATCCTTCTCGCCGCGCTCATATGCGATATAGTCTTTTAACGAGACATCGGTGTTTTTTGCCATGATTTCCTGAGTTACACCTAAATCTTCACGTGCGTTTCTAATTCGTAACGCCACATCCTTCAGATTATCGTTGTTTTCAAACATTACATATCCTCCTTCTTGAAAAATACTTTAATCTTTCGATTAACTATAATAGATATTAACACATCGCAAATTGCGTGTCAAATGTTTTTCGCTATTGATGTGCTCAAAAACCAAAAACATTAACAGATGTTTCATTAGTTCTGCTTTTTTGGTATTAAACGAAAGAGATTCGCACTACGTGCGAATCTCTACATAATGCTTTAAACTAAGAGAAATTTTGTCTTTTGACGATCTGCACTAAATGCGACAGTCCGCTTTTAGTCTTCAAAGTCGTATTCGTCACTCATGCGGTTCTTGAACTCTTCAAACGCCATATCAAGCTCGGCTTCATCTTCAATAGGAAGAAGTGTTTCAGATGAATCTTCTTCTACTTTCAATGTGTAGATTAATACTTCTTCGCACTCCTCGTCACCTTCGTCAGCGGGGAGAAGTACAACATATGTTTCACCATTTAATTCAAAAGAGTCTAAATGGAGAAAATCGTGCTTTTCGCCGTCTTCATTCACCATTGTAACGATACCTTCTAATTCTTCTTCGGGGATGTTGTTATTGATATCTGCCATAGATTTTACCTCCTTGTGTTTTAAGCACCAAAAGCCTTTAGGCTTTCTTCAACTTTTTCTAACATTTGCTTATATTTTTCACCTTTAGCACGTTCTTCTTCTACAACGTGAGCTGGTGCTTTAGCTACGAAACCTTCGTTTGAGAGTTTTCCTTCTACACGCTTGATTTCACCGATAAGCTTTTTCTTTTCATCATTTAGTCTTGCAATTTCTTTTTCTGCATCAATAAGTTCGCCCATGGGCATGAAAATTTGAGCGCCGTCTACAATAACTGCAACGCTGTTTTCGTCGATGCCTAATTTTTCACCAAGTACCGTAACATTAGATGCACTTGCAAGCTTTTCAAAGAATGTTGTACCGGCAGAGAAAACATCTGCTTTATCTGTTACGATAAACATACTTGCTTTCTTTGAGGGCGGAATATTCATTTCAGCTCTCTTGTTTCTTACAGCCTTTACAGCATTCATAATCATTTCCATCTGTTCAGCTTCAACAGGGAAGTTTAAGCTGCTGTCTGCCTTCGGCCAGTCAGAAATAACTATACTTTCACCTTCGTGGGGAAGTGACAACCATATTTCTTCTGTGATGAAAGGCATAAAGGGATGTAACAATTTAAGTGTGTTTGAAAGTACATAAGAGAGTACATATTGAGCAGTTTCGTTTGTTGCATCAGCAGAGTCGTAAAGACGGGGCTTTACAAGCTCGATATACCAGTCACAGAAGACATCCCAGATAAAGTCGTAAAGCTTTGCAACTGCAACGCCAAGCTCGAACTTGTCAAGGTTTTCTGTTACTTCTTCTACTAATTTATTATATTTGGTTAATATCCATTTATCCTCAATGCAAAGATTTTCGGGAATTTTAAGTTCAGAGATAGTTAAATTCATCTGAACAAAACGTGATGCGTTCCAGATTTTGTTTGCAAAGTTTCTGCTTGCAGTAACTTTTTCAACAGAGTAACGCATATCGTTACCAGGAGAGTTACCTGTAGCTAGTGTAAAACGTAGTGCGTCAGCACCAAATTCTTCGATAACTTCTAACGGGTCAACACCATTGCCTAATGATTTTGACATTTTTCTGCCCTGGCTATCTCTCACAAGACCATGAATAAGAACGTGCTTGAAGGGTTCTTTACCCATATGTTCCATAGCAGAGAAAATCATTCTTGCTACCCAGAAGAATATGATATCATAACCTGTAACAAGTACACTTGTGGGGTAGAAGTACTCTAAATCTTCGGTTTTCTCGGGCCAACCTAATGTTGAGAAAGGCCATAGAGCTGATGAAAACCATGTATCTAATACGTCTTCGTCCTGATGAACTTTTCCACCACACTTAGGACATACTGTAATATCTTCGCGGGATACTGTAGTTTCACCACAGTCGTCACAATAGAAAGCAGGGATTCTGTGTCCCCACCATAACTGACGTGAAATACACCAGTCATGCACGTTTTCCATCCAGTTGATGTAAGTTTTAGAAAATCTATCCGGAACAAACTTAACTGTGCCGTCTTTAACAACTTCTAATGCCTTTTCTGCCAAAGGCTGCATCTTTACAAACCACTGCTTTGATGTGATGGGTTCTACTGTTGTTCCGCAACGATAACACTGACCAACATTATGGGTGTGGTCTTTAACCGCAACTAAGTATCCTTGTTCTTCTAAGTCAGCCACCATTTGCTTTCTTGCATCATATCGGTCTAAACCTTCGTATTTTCCACCGTATGAGTTAACAGTTGCGTCGTCGTTTAATACCTTGATAACTTCTAAATTGTGACGTTTACCAACCTCGAAATCGTTGGGGTCGTGTGCAGGTGTAATTTTAACGCAACCTGTACCGAATTCTTTATCAACATATTCGTCGGCAATAACGGGAATTTCACGACCAACCAAGGGGAGAATAAGCATTTTGCCTACTAAATCCTTGTATCTTTCATCGTCGGGATGAACTGCCACTGCAGTATCGCCCAGAAGTGTTTCGGGTCTTGTTGTAGCAATCTCAACATAACCATCAGAATCTTTGATAGGATACTTGATGTGCCAAAAACTACCTGCCTGTTCTGCGTATTCTACCTCGGCGTCAGAAAGGGCAGTGATACACTTAGGACACCAGTTTATAATTCTGTTGCCCTGATAGATAAGTTCCTTTTCATATAATGAAACGAAAACCTCACGAACGGCTTTAGACAATGTTTCGTCCATTGTAAAACGTTCTCTTGTCCAGTCGCATGAGCTACCTAATTTCTTTAACTGATTAATAATTCTTGAACCGTAGAGCTTTTTCCAATCCCATACACGTTCAACAAACTTTTCACGACCTAAATCGTAACGTGAAAGACCTTCTTCTTTTCTTAATACTTCTTCAACCTTTACCTGAGTTGCGATACCTGCGTGGTCGGTTCCCGGCACCCATAAGGCATTAAAGCCTGCCATACGCTTGTATCTTATTAAAATATCCTGTAAGGTTTCGTCTAGTGCGTGCCCCATATGGAGCTGACCTGTTACATTCGGGGGCGGGATAACGATTGTAAAGGGTTCTTTTGTGCTATCTGCCTTGGGAGTGAAGTAACCATTTTCAACCCAACGGTTATAGAGTCTATCTTCCACCTCTTTGGGATTATAAGTTTTGTTTATCTGCTCAGACACCGAATTTTCCTCCTAACCAAAAGAATATGATACAGCCGATAATAACGAGAATAAGACCTAACGATTTTACAACGTATACAGTCTTTAGTGTTTCTTCGCTATCGCCTGATTTTTTCTTAATAACAGGCGGTACCAAAAAGTTGATTATGGCACCGACCAGAATAAGTACGATTGAAACAATATCTAAACCATTCATACTGATTTTCCTCCGTTGTGCATTTCTCCCAGATAATCTTTATACTGGTCATGCTTTAGGGCATATATGTAAATGTAAGAGCCAATTGCCATAAAGTTTGAAATTGCAGAAATTGCAAGCACGATATCTGTTATGGTTTGACTCGCGTGTGCAAATAAAATGACAATCATGGCAATAAATAAAATTACAGTATTTGCTTTTCCAAAAATGTTGGATTTGACAAAAGTCTTTTTGGAGTAGAGAAAAATTCCTCCCACAATCATCAATATTTCTTTTACTGCCAGAATAATCACAAACCACAAGGGAATTATTTTAGCAACTAAAAGAGAAACTACAACTGTCAATTGCATAAGCTTATCTGCCAGAGGGTCTAAAAGCTGTCCAGCTTTCGTCATCATGTTAAATTTCCTTGCAATATAACCATCTAAAACATCAGTAGCACTGGCAAGGATAAAAATCCATGCAGCAAGCTCTTTAGTTTCGCTTGTTATAAAAGCGATAATGTACACGGGTATCAAACAAAATCTGAAAAAGGTCAGAATGTTTGGTACATTCATTGGTATTTTCAAAATTTTTCCTCCTAAAAAAACTTGCCACGGGCGGTGCCGTCGGAAAGTCTCAGTGTGAATTCTTCGTCAGATTTTACATCGTTTACAGACGAGATAATACTACCTGAGGGGTATTCTGCAATTGAATATCCTCGCGATAAAACCTTTAAAGGACTTAATGCATCAAGCTTTGCCGCATTTTTGGCAAGCTGTGTCCTTTTTGCACTGACGATTTCCTTAAAAGCAACTACAGCGTCAGATAATAGCAAGTCTGTGCTTTGTCTATGTGTATTTAAAACATCAGAAAACCTTGTAAAAACATATGAATTTGTTATTCTTACAAGCTCTGACTTTTTTAATTCCAGGTTATTTTTTAATAATGCGGTAAGTTTTGACTTGGTGTTTGCTAAACTTTCATGTAGTTTGACAGAATCGGGACATACCAACACTGCAGCAGCAGAAGGAGTAGGAGCACGGAGATCAGCAACAAAATCAGCAATTGTAAAGTCTGTTTCATGTCCAACTGCGGATATCACGGGTATGCTTGATTCAAAAATAGCATTTGCTACAATTTCTTCGTTAAATGCCCACAAATCCTCAATAGAACCGCCGCCACGGCCTACAATCATTACATCGCAGGCGTGATTATCGTTGAGATGCTTTATTGCTGATGCAATTTCTCCAGCGGCAGACACCCCTTGTACACTTACAGGAAACAAAACAATTTCAGCAATGGGGTAGCGGCGGCGTGTAATATTTAAAATATCTTGTAGGGCAGCTCCGCCTTGTGCTGTTACAACACCGATACGTGCAGGGTATCGGGGGATTGGCTTTTTGTGTATGTCATCAAACATACCGAGCTCGGAAAGCTTTGACTTTAGCTTTTCAAAGGCAGCATAAAGAGTGCCTTCGCCGTCAGGTTCGATTGACTCTGCATAAATCTGATATATACCGCCCTGCTCGTAAACAGAAATTCTGCCTCGAATTATAACCTTCATACCATCTTCAGGACGAAACTTAAGATACTGAGCAAATGAACGGAACATAACAAGCTTGATAATACCACCCTCATCCTTGAGGCTGGCGTATATATGTCCCGAGGAATGGAACTTAAAGTTTGAAAGCTCGCCGCACACCTTTATATCGGAAAGGTATGAGTTTGCATCAATTACACGCTTTATGTAGTTGTTAAGCTGCGAAACTGAAACGGTAAGAATTTCTTTGTTCATAATCTATTGTTCTTTCGATTTGTAAACAGATGACAAAATGCCGTTTACAAATTTGGGACTTTTTTCATCACCGTATTTTTTAGCAATTTCAACTGCTTCGTTGATAGCGATGCTGTCAGCGATATCATCCATATACAATATTTCACAAATAGCCACACGAAGCACTGCCAGGGTAACCTTAGCAAGACGGGAAACCTTCCAGCCCTTTGAGAACTTTTCAATGATAGCATCAATAGCATCAACGTTTTCTATGGCGGTTTTTACAGTGTTGTCGATATAGTCGGTCTGACCGTTTACATCTTCTGTAAGCTCATAGAATAATTCCAAAGCTTCGCTGGCTGTGAGCTTTTGTACCTCGTATTCAAACAGGAGTTTAAAACAATTTTCTCTTGCTTCTTTTCTGGTCATACAGTTCTCCTTCTTACGCAAATGGGGCGAAAACCCCTGTATTACAAGCATAAATCTGCTAACTTTAACATTATACACCATTTTACAGGAAAAATAAAGAGTTTTTTTGAAAAAATACAAAAAAATAACGCTTGAGGAAAAAGGATGCAGAATGGACAAACCGAACACGAAGATGTATATAGATACTTCAAGAGGTGAGGGTTGTTCATATATCAAAGACAATAAATCGAAAGAACTCAGCAATTGCTGAGTTCTTTCAAAATTCTAAAACAATATAAACCTGTCTTTGATGTTCTGCGCCTTTTTCTAAAGCGTCCTATTGTACAATTCTTCTTGCGGCGTAATAGCAGTTATTATAGTAACCTGAAACTATGCTTGCGTACTTGATAACGTCGCCTGTCTGAGGTGAGTGAATCATCATACCATCTCCAACGTAGATACCTACGTGATGGATTCTTGATGCACCCTGCTTTTTAAAGAGAAGCAAGTCGCCAGGCTGGAGCTCGCTTTTGCTTACGGGAACACCATTATTGATCTGCTGATATGATGAACGATACAGGCTGTAACCTAACTGTTTAAAAACATAGGATGTGAAGCCTGAACAGTCAAAGCCTGCAGGAGTAGAGCCACCATAAACGTAGGGAAGTCCTAAAAACTGCTCTGCAATCTGCACAACGCGTTGACCTGCTGAAGTGTTATAAGTTGCACCATAAGAAACATTTACTGTATTTCTTGGTGCAGGAGCTGTCATACTAACGTAGTCACCTGAAATGAATGCGAAACCATCGTCACATAAGGGATAAACAACCTTGTACCAACCATTTTCTTCACCGATAACCTTCAAAGCATCGCCATAATGAATGGTTCCGTATGAGTAGTAATCGGTAGAAGGGCCGTTGCGAAGATTTACATTAGCCCCTGTAGAATAACCTGTGCAAGGATATGTAACAGAAAAAGTAGATGCTGTTGAACCCAAAAGTAAAGCAAAAGCTAAACTCGCAGCACAGATTACCTTAGTAATCTTATTCATTATTAACCTCCGAATTTTAGTGAAAAATGCACGATGCACATAACTTCCACTTTTATTCCACGTTGACCATTATACACAACATTCGATATTTTGTCAATAGTTTTTAAAACTTTCTTAACAATTTTGTAGTAATTGTAACATAATTGTTATGTCATATGTAAAAATGCTTGAATAATTATGATGCTTATGTTATAATGAAGCAAAACATATCGCACATATGGTTCT
>JAZNWB010000145.1:0-15553 GCA_045593125.1 Congzhengia sp.
ATAAGAGTAGTAAATGAGCCTTCAAGAAAAATCGGTGTTACAACTGTTGAAAAAGTAGCTGCAGTTGCTGCTGAAAACAATGTAAGTATGTTTGAGGTTATGCGCCATGCAGATAAGTTCTCAGAACTCGCAAAAGCTGCAGCAAAGCTATCAGAATTTGTAAAGTTGATTAATGATATCCGCGATACTGCGGATTTAACAAGTCCTTCTGAAATTTTAGAAAAGCTGTACTATAATTCAGGATACAATGCTATGCTTACTGCTGAAAACACAGTAGAAAACCAGACAAGAATAGAAAATATCCACGAATTTATAGTTTCTGCACGTGAATATGAAAAATCAGCCGAAGAACCTACACTTTCAGAATTTTTAGAAAGTACGGCACTGATTGCAGATGTTGACAACTATGATGAGGAACAGGACAGTGTAGTGTTAATGACACTTCACTCTGCAAAAGGTCTTGAATTTCCCGTGGTGTTTATGTGTGGTATGGAAGACGGACTTTTCCCCAGTCAGCGTTCCATGTATTCATCAGAAGAAATTGAAGAAGAGAGAAGACTCTGTTATGTTGGCATTACGAGAGCAAAGAAAGAGCTTTACCTTACATATGCAGAACGTCGTTCTATGTATGGCGGCTCGACCTATAGCAAGGCTTCAAGATTTTTAGATGAAATCCCTGCAGAATTCATAAAGACTATTGAGAGCAAAATTCCCAAAGTGGCACAGGGAGCTAAAACCTCACAGAGTGAGATGTTTGATAAAATCTTCGAACGCAAAAAAGCAACACCTGTTAATGTTGCTAGGCAAACCACTTTCGAGTTTAAGGCAGGAGATATGGTGGAGCACCGCAAGTTTGGTAAAGGTATGATTTTGTCAGTTACACCATCAGGCAATGATGTAAAAGTGGAGATCGTATTTGACGAGGTGGGTACAAAATCCCTTATGGGTTCATTTGCGAAACTTAAAAAGGCATAATTAAAAAGGAGAAAGCAAAAATGAGAATGAGACTGAAAGACGGAAAATTAAAAGTACTTACTTTGAGTTATGATGATGGGGTTGTTCAGGATATAAGACTAATCAGCATACTGGACAAGTACGGTATTAAGGCAACATTTAATATTAATTCGGGTCGTTATTTGCCTGAAGATGCAGTTCGGGAAAAATTTGATGGAAGAATGAAGTTATCAGAAGCGAAAGAGCTATATATAAATTCCGGTCACGAGGTTGCACTTCATTGTTTTTCTCATCCGTTTTTAGAAAAACTAGATTCTGCTGAAATCATATATGAAGTAACAGAGGATAGAAAGAATATAGAAAACCAGTACGGAAAAATCGCAAGAGGTATGGCATATCCTTTGGGTTCGTATAATAATTGTGTTGTAGATGTTCTGGAAAAATGCCATATTGCATACGCAAGAACCACTAAGAATACACACAGTTTTGCATTTCCTGAAAACTGGCTTACCCTTCATCCTACCTGTAAACATGCTGATGAAAGCCTTGGAGAACTTATAAAAAAATTTGTTGAAACGCCAAATCGGTATAGAGATGTGGAAATGTTTTATTTGTGGGGACACAGTTATGAATTTGACTATGATGATAATTGGGATGTTATAGAAAAATTTGCTGAATATGCCGGTGGTCATGAACATATCTGGTATGCCACAAATATTGAAATATACGACTATGTTAAGGCATATGAAAATTTGCAAACAAGTTATGATAAAACGATTATACATAATCCATCAAGCATTGATGTTTGGTTTGAAGGTAATGATGAGATGGTATATTGCGTAAGAGCAGGGGAAACTATAAATATATAATGGCTTGAATTTTGATCCTGACTTGACACGAGCAATGCATTAGTAATACATTAATATTTGTAAATTTAAAAAGGCTCCTAGGAGCCTTTTTTAATTTACAAATATATCAATATCTTCAAAAGTAATATTATCATGCAGAGCAAAGTTTATGCCATTTGCTACGACATCAGCCGACTTTTTTATCAAAATATCAATTTCTTTTGGAGTAGTAGTGAAGTTTAAAATTTCCTGTGGAATTTTACCTGAATTAAAAATCATATCGGATTCTTCATCATCAAGTGTAAAACCAAGTGTATCTTTTGCAATGGTTGCTGCGTCTACTACTGTGGGAACACCCACAGCAATAACAGGGACACCTAATGTTTTTTGGGAAATTTCACGCCTATTGTTGCCTACTCCTGCTCCTGGATTTATACCTGTATCGCAAATCTGAATAGTTTTTGTTACCCTGTCAATATTTCTTGCTGCTAATGCATCTATAACAATTACGGCACAGGGCTTTACTTTTTCACAAAGGGCTGACACGATTTCCTCGGTTTCAATGCCTGTAATTCCCAGAACTCCGGGGGAGACGGCACAGACGGAAGCGTAGTTTGCCGATAATATTTCGGGAGCGTGTGAAAAAAGGTGCCTTGTAACAACTAATCTGTCGGTAACCTGTGGACCTAGAGAATCAGATGTTATCTCTCTGTTTCCTAATCCTATTATTAAAATTGGTTTATCCACATCGTCGTCGATTAATTCTTTTATCTCATTTGCAATTTGGCGACATATTTTTTCGTAGAGATTTTTGTCAATATATCTTAAATCAGGTGTGTGTAAGGTTACATAATTTCCGATCGGCTTACCCATTTTTTCTGCAGCTTCTTCAGTTTCAATCGTAACCTGTGTAATTTCAATATCCTTGATCGATTTATCAGTGACCTTTACACCGGACAAATCCTCGGCTTTTTCAGTAAAATATTGATGAGTTTCTAAGGCTAAATCTGTTCTGATGCTCATTATTTTTACACTCCTTATCTGAATTTTTTCTATATTTTGCTCAAAGGAGGTGTATATTATTAGTTTTTTGGAAAAAAAGTCAATTTTTTTCTAAAAAACTCTTTTAAATCTGTAAAAAAAGTGTTATTATATAATGTAAGTAATTATGCATTGGAGGAAAAGAGATGGGTAAGGAAAAGTTTTATATTACTACCGCCATAGCCTATACATCAAGAAAACCTCACATAGGTAACACCTTTGAGATTGTTTTTACTGATGCAATTGCAAGATTTAAAAAGCAGATGGGTTATGATGTGTTTTTCTTAACCGGAACTGACGAACACGGTCAGAAAATCCAGGAAGAAGCGGAAAAAGCCGGCATTACCCCTAAACAGTATGTTGACAACGTTGCAGGCGAAATCAAAAGAATCTGGGACTTAATGGGTGCTGACTACGATAAATTTATAAGAACAACAGATGACTACCACGAGCGTAGCGTTCAGCATATTTTCAAAAAACTCTATAACCAGGGAGATATTTATAAGAGCGAGTATGAAGGCTGGTATTGTGTTCCCTGTGAATCGTTCTTTACAGAAACACAGTTAGTTGATGGATGTTGTCCTGATTGTGGCAGACCTGTTAAAAAGACAAAGGAAGAAGCATATTTCTTTAGAATGAGCAAATATCAGGATGCTTTAATGAAGCATATTGAAGAAAATCCTGAATTTATACAGCCTGAAAGCCGTAAAAAGGAAATGGTTAATAACTTCTTAAAGCCCGGACTTCAGGACTTATGTGTATCAAGAACATCATTCACTTGGGGTGTTCCTGTTGAATTTGACCCGGGGCACGTAATCTACGTTTGGGTTGATGCGTTGTCAAACTATATCAATGCTCTAGGTTATGACCCCGAAAAAGAACCCTCAGAGCTTATGAAAAAATACTGGCCTGCAGATGTCCATATAATCGGTAAGGATATTTTGAGATTCCATACAATCTACTGGCCTATTTTCTTAATGGCCCTCGATTTGCCGCTGCCTAAGCAGGTGTTTGGTCATCCTTGGTTATTGTCAGGAACGGACAAAATGAGTAAGTCAAAAGGTAACGTAATGTATGCCGACGATTTGGTTGAGCTTTTTGGAGTAGACGCTATCCGTTATTACTTATTAAAAGAAATGCCTTATGCTCAGGACGGTACAATAACATACGAAAATATTATTTCACGATATAACGCTGATTTGGCTAATACAATCGGCAACTTAGTAAACCGCACGGTTTCTATGGTTACCAAGTATTTTGACGGCGTGATTCAGGCAGAGTGTGATGGAGATTTTGATGACGAATTAAAGATGACGGCAATCTCATCCGCTAAGAACGTTACAGCAAAGATGAATGAATATAAGACATCAGATGCTTTAGAAGAAATAATGATTTTGGCACGCCGTTCAAACAAATATATTGACGAAACAATGCCATGGGCATTGGCTAAAGACGAAGAAAAACGTACCCGTCTTGGCGGTGTTTTATATAACCTTGTTGAATCAATTAGATTTATTGCAGTTCTGCTTCAGCCTTTTATGCCTGAAACTGCAAAAAGTATCTTTGCCCAGATTAATGCTGCAGATACAGCCTGGGATTCCTTAGATGCATTCGGCAAAACAAAAGTAGGGGATAAGGTTGGTACAGCAACACCGCTGTTTGCACGACTCGATGAAGCAAAGAAAATGGGAGAAATTGAAGCAAGCCTTACAAAACCTGAGATTAAAGAAGAAAAAGAGCCCGAAAACTTGATTTCAATTGAGGATTTTGCCAAGGTTGAAATCAAAGTAGGTAAGGTTTTAGAGTCAACTTACGTCGAAGGAGCAGATAAACTCTTAGTTTCAAAAATAAAAGTTGGAAACGAAATTAAACAGATTGTTTCAGGTATTGCAAAATTCTATCCCCCTGAAGAATTTGTGGGAAAAAGTGTAGCAGTGGTTACAAACTTAAAACCTGTAAAGCTTCGCGGAGTATTGTCAGAGGGTATGATTTTAGCTGCAAGCGACAAAAAGAAGTTATCGCTTTTAACACTTGATAAAGAAATTGCAGACGGCACATCAATTGGTTAATTAAAATTTATATAAGGATAAATAAGGAGGCGCAAGTTCAATGAGTAAATTCTTAGACAGAATTAAAGAACGTGCAAAAATGGACAAAAAAACAATCGTATTGGCTGAGGGTGAAGATATCCGTACAATAAAAGCTGCCGATATGATATTGAAAGAGGGTATTGCAAACCTTATCATCTTAGGTAATAAGGAAAAAATTGCAGAGTTGGCTATGGGACTCGATATCTCAGAGGCAAAGGTAATGGACCCCGAAACGGACGAAAAGCGTCAGGAATTTGCAGATGCTTTCTATGAAATGAGAAAAGCAAAGGGTATGACACCTGAAAAGGCTTTTGAGACAATGGGTAATGCATTGTACTTTGGCGTAATGATGGTAAAGATGGGTTATGCAGATGGTCAGGTTGCAGGTGCAGTTAACTCTACATCAAATGTATTAAGACCTTGCTTGCAGATATTAAAGACAGCGCCCGGTACAAAGCTTGTCAGTGCATTCTTTGTAATGGTTGTTCCTGATTGTGAATACGGTCATAATGGTACATTTATTTACGCAGACAGCGGCTTAAACGAAAACCCTGATGCTGATGCAGTTTCAGAAATTGCGATTTCTTCTGCAGCATCATTTGAAGCACTTGTTGAAGCAGACCCTGTTATTGCAATGCTTTCATATTCTTCATATGGCAGTGCAAAGAGCGAGCTTGTTGACAAAATGCAGTTAGCAACACAGCTTGCAAAAGAAACACGCCCTGACCTTTTACTTGATGGCGAACTTCAGGCAGATGCTGCTATCGTTCCCGAAATAGGTGCATCAAAAGCTCCCGGCTCACCTGTAGCAGGTAAGGCTAATGTATTGGTATTCCCCGACTTAAATGTTGGTAATATCGCATACAAGCTCACACAGAGACTCGCTAAGGCCGAAGCTTACGGTCCTATCACACAGGGTATCGCAAAGCCTTGTAACGACTTGTCACGCGGATGCTCAGCAGAAGATATCGTTGGTGTTTGTGCTATTACTTGTGTACAGGCGCAGGCGCAGGACAATAAATAAGAGAGGAAGTACATAAACAATGAAAGTATTAGTAATTAATGCAGGTAGCTCATCATTAAAGTATAAGCTTATCGACATGGCTACAGAAGCAGTAATGGCGAAAGGTTTATGCGAAAGAATTGGTATTGATGGTTCAAAGCTTACACACACACCCGAAGAAAAAGATAAGGTTGTTATCGAAAAGGATATGCCTAACCATAGCGTGGCTATTAAATTGGTTTTAGATGCGTTGACAGATAAAGACCATGGTGTAATTGCTGATATGAGTGAAATTTCAGCAGTTGGTCACAGATTGGTACACGGCGGAGAATTTTTCAGCGGCAGCGTACTTATTACAGACGAGGTTAAAAAAGCAGTAGAAGAATGTAATCCGTTGGCACCTTTACACAATCCTGCGAATTTAACAGGTGTTGCAGCTTGTGAGGAAGCTATGCCCGGTGTTCCCAATGTAGGTGTATTTGATACAGCGTTCCATCAAACAATGCCCGCCAAATCTTATATGTATGGCATTCCTTACGAATATTATGAAAAATATAAAGTTAGAAAATACGGTTTCCATGGCACATCTCACAACTATGTATCACACAAGGTTGCAGAATTAATCGGAAAACCCATAGAAGAATTAAAAATTATTACATGTCACTTGGGTAATGGTTCTTCAATTGCTGCAATAGATGGCGGAAAAGTTTTAGATACATCAATGGGTCTTACTCCTTTAGATGGTCTTGTGATGGGCACTCGTTCAGGTTCAATTGACCCTGCTATTATTCCTTTCTTGGCAAAGAACGAAGGTCTTACAATTTCAGAAATTGACAGTATCTTAAATAAGAAATCCGGTGTTTTAGGTATTTCTGGTGTATCCTCTGACTTCCGTGATTTGTCTGCAGCGGCAGATGAAGGCAATGAGCGTGCAGCGCTTGCTCTTGATATGTTTGTTCACAGTGTTCAGGGTTATATCGGCAGATACGCTTCAATTATGGGCGGTGTAGACGTTATTACATTTGCCGGTGGTGTTGGTGAAAACGACATTACTACAAGAGCAAAAATTTTAGCAGGCCAGGAATTTATGGGTATCAAAATTGACGAAGCTAAGAACAATGTCCGCGGTGTTGATGCTGAAATTTCAGCGGATGATTCAAAAGTTAAAGTCTTTGTTGTTCCCACAGACGAAGAACTTACAATTGCAAGAGATACAAAGAAAATTATCGAAGGTTAAAAGGAGAGATGACAATGGATAAATTTATACCTGTAGTTGTTATTAAAGAGCTTGAGGAGGTTGATAAGATTCTTCCTGCTTTAAAAAATAATGACATTAATTGTGCTGAAATAACATTCAGAACTGCTTGTGCTGCAGAAGCAATCAAGTTAGCAACCGATAAATATCCTGAGATGAATATTGGTGCAGGAACTGTTATCAATGAGGAACAGTGCAAAAAAGCTATTGAATCCGGTGCGAAATTCATAGTTTCCCCCGGATTGTCGGTAAGTGTTGCAAAATTGTGTAAAGAAAAAAATATTCCTTATTATCCGGGATGTGTTACACCTACTGAAATTATGCAGGCATTGGAACTCGGAATAACAACAGTTAAATTCTTTCCTGCTAATATCTATGGTGGTTTGCCTGCACTCAAGGCTTTGGCAGGACCATTCCCGCAGATAAAGTTCATACCAACCGGCGGTGTCGACAGAAACAACATCGATGAATTTCTTGCGTTTGATAAGGTAGTTGCAATAGGCGGAAGCTTTTTTGTAAAAGAATCACTTGAAAGGATGGAAAAATAAATGGCAAAAGTAGTTACAATGGGCGAAATTATGCTCAGATTATCAACACCCGGAAATGAAAAATTTATTCAGGCAGACGAATTTGATGTATGCTACGGCGGCGGTGAAGCAAATGTTGCCGTATCTTTAGCAAACTATGGTCACGATGCATCGTTCGTTACAAAAGTTCCTGCAAACCCTATTGGCGAATGTGCAGTTGCTGCATTGCGTAAACACAATGTATGCACAAAACACGTGGCACGTGGAGGCGAGAGATTAGGCATATATTTCTTAGAAACAGGTGCGGCTATGCGTGCCTCTAATGTAGTATATGACAGAGCTCATTCTTCAATTTCAACAGCTACAGCTTCAGATTTTGATTTTGATGCAATATTTGCTGACGCTGATTGGTTCCACTTCACAGGTATAACACCTGCAGTAAGTGATGCTGCGGCAGAATTAACAGAGAAAGCTCTGCAGGCTGCGAAAAAGCACGGAGTAAAAGTTTCGGTTGACTTAAACTTCCGTAAGAAGCTTTGGTCAAGTGAAAAAGCTCAGAAGGTTATGACAAATCTCATGCAGTACGTTGACGTATGTATCGGAAATGAAGAGGATGCTGAAAAGGTATTAGGATTTAAACCCGGCAATACAGACGTAACAAGTGGTGATTTAGAACTTGCAGGTTACGAAGATATCTTTAAGCAGATGGTTGAAAAGTTCAACTTTGAATATGTAATCAGCTCACTCCGTGTAAGTCACAGTGCTTCAGATAATGGCTGGTCAGCGTGTATCTACTCAAGGGATACAAAAGAATTCTACCATTCAAGAGAGTACAGAATAGCTCCTATCGTTGACCGTGTAGGTGGCGGCGACAGTTTTGCGGGTGGTACAATCTGTGGTTTCTTAGATGGCAAGAATTTTAAAGATGCTTTAGAATTCGGTGTTGCAGCATCAGCTTTAAAACACACAATTCCCGGCGATTTTAATCTTGTTTCAAGAGGCGATGTTGAGAACCTCGTTGGTGGCGACGGCTCAGGCAGAGTACAGAGATAATTATTTTACAGTTTATAGGCGCCGTGTGCACGGCGCCTTATACTTTTGTTCAGGAGATAAAAAATGGCTAAAAGAGTAGTAGATGTCCATGCACATGCATTTGACGAAAAGATTGCAGTAAAAGCGACGCATAATTTAGAAGAGTATTATGGAATAGGTGCAGTTTCAGATGGGAGACTTGTCCATCTTATTGATAGTGCCAAAAAGAATAATATTGATAAGCTTGTACTGTGTGCTACAGCTACAAAACCCACACAGGTACAAATGATCAATAACTACGTGTCAGGACTAATTGGTGAGCGTGTAATAGGCTTAGGCACACTGCATCCTGATTTTGAAGATATTGACGGAGAAATTCAGCGTGCAATTGATTTGGGACTTTCTGGACTTAAATTTCATCCCATTTTTCAGGGATTTAAAATCGACGAAGATAAAGCGATGAGAATGTTTGAGCGTATAGGATCGAAACTTCCTGTTTTGATTCATCTTGGAGATAAGACCAATGACGGAGCAAGTCCTGTAAGACTTTTACGTGTGATGGAGGCATTTCCTGAAATTACATTTATCGGTGCACATCTTGGCGGGTATAGCGAATGGGAGCAGGCAAAGGAACACCTTATAGGAAAAAATCTATATCTTGACACATCAAGTTCTACACGATTTATGAAACCAAAAGAAGCCAAAGATATTATTCGTTCTCATGGTACTGATAAAATACTTTTCGGAACAGATTACCCATTGTCAGAACATAAATTCGAAATGGATTGCTTAAAAAGACTCAAACTCACAAAAGAAGAGTATGAAATGATATACTGGAAAAATGCATATAAATTATTTAAAATAGAAGAAAACTCGGAAGACTAATGTACTTCCGAGTTTTCTTGTTTTGAAAAAGGGATAGGTTTTACCTACGTAATTTGTGAGGTTAATATAAGTTTAACCACAGAACAATTATTTATACATATTATTGATTTTTAGAATTTTTTATATCGTCAGCTAACGCCTGTAGATCTTCTGACAGTTCAGGCTCAGCTATTTCCTCGGGGGGAGTTGATGTGCCGTCTGCATATACGGGCTCGAAGTCAGAACCGTCAATCTTGAGTCTGCATATACCCTGACTCGCCAGATAACAAATGATTTCATCGCCTGATATGTTAAATATCTGCACATCGCCTGTTACGAGATATTTATATGTGCCGTTATTTACATTTGTTTCAATAACAGAGTATGAAGGTTCTTCCACTGTTACTTCGCTATTTCCTGATAACATAGAATTATAATATTCAACATACTGTGCACGGTTAACAACTACAGATAAAACTGAATCCTTTGACTGATTAAGATAGAGTGTCATGAATTCTGTATTTAACTCGTCGGTTTCGTTTGTGTCGAGATTAATTCTGATTAATCGGTAGTCAAGGTCTGTAACGGATGTTATTTCTGAGCCTTTAATTGCTTCGTTATAAAGAGGTACGTAGTAAAGATTATTACCCATAACTGTAAATGTAGCAACAGGAGAAGAAATAATAGTTTCAACATTCTTTCCGTTTAAATCCATAACTTTCAAATGTCCCGAATCCCAGGTTTCTTCGCCTGCAGAAAGGTAATAAATACGATCCCCGTATATTGCACAGGTCTGAACGCCATCTTTTGACAAAAGTGTATCTGATTTTTTGTTTATATCCATCTTGTGAATTCTGTCAAAGGTCTTCATTTGTCCCTGAGATGCCAGTGCCTGACACTGTTCCAATGTGAGATTGTCGGGATTGTCATAATCAGTCTGGATATAATAAAGAGTACTGCCGATTACGTCAATATGTTTAACGGGAGTTTCTAAAATAGTATCAATGTTTTTGCCGTCTTTTGTAATTCTTTTAACACCTGAAGTTTCGCTGTCCATAAAGTAGATGTAGTCACCCACAGCACATAAAGAACCTGCAGCAGAGTCTGTAAGAATTTCCTTGTTTTTGGTTTTTTTATTTTCTTTTATAAGATTAAAGTGATACGTTTTGTTGTCCAAAGTAAGGAAATAGAAATTCTCGTTGTCCTCGGTACAGATACCGCCTTGAAACATTAGATTTGAGGGCGTGTTGCCTCGTGCGAGATCTGTAACGTCGTTTATTTTACTGCTTCCTGACTTAAGATAATAGTCATAGGCCTTTACGTAGTCACCGTTCTTTACAGCTTGGTTTGCTGCAATGTTGTAATATACAATTCTGCCAAAGAAACCTAAGGTTGCGAGTACAATCAGACCTGCAACAACTGCTCCTGATATAATAATAGCTTTTTTCTTCTTTGCTTTTTTAGCAGCGCGTTCTTCTGCAGTGCGTTCTTCTGCTTCAATTGCTGCCTGTTCTTCTGCTTGTCTTACTTCTTCTATTGATTTATCGAGAGCGTCTCTTGATGAAAATTTTGTTAAAGCCTTTTCTTTTTCTATGCCGCAACGCACACAGTTTTCAGAATCCAAAAAGTTAGGTCTTCCGCACACACATTTCCAATGGTCATCAGCATCTTGCGCAAAACATACAGCACCGGGTACAAATTCGCGTAAAGCGATGACATCGTCCACAGACGCTTCCTTGTTATCAAATTCTACTGTGTTTTCATCGGAAGGAGTATAGGGCTCTTCGTCTATAAATGTGGCGTGAGTAACTTCAACAACAAAATTCTTTGCTTCGGAAAACTCAGCTAATGAAATAGCTTTGTTTTCTGCAAAAAACTCTTTGGGATTTGCTTCAAGTTCTGTAAGTTCAACAGGAATAACACCGAGCTCTGTACCATTCTCATCATAAGTTTTCACATTAAAATCTATAGATGTAATAGTTTTTTCGCTGATGTTTAAAAGCTTTAATAAGAGATACTGTTCACCTGTTTCTGAGTTTGTTTTTACGATGCTTCCGCGGTTTTCAACGGGGCACGATAAGTCAATTCGCATAATTACCTCCAAAATATATTTAATAAATTATATACTCTCATAATTATAACAAAGATGCCAACGTATAACAAGTATTTATTGGTAAAAATTTAATTTTTATTAACAAAGAAAAATTAAGGATAAATTATCAAAAAAGTATTGACAACAGGTAGTAAATTATGTATAATATTTGAGGAAACTTAGTTAAAATTAATTGTGGTGTGCTTTATTAGAAAATCAGGAGGTGTAGCACTTTGCTTAGAACATATCAGCCTAATAGAAGAAAAAGAAAAAAGGATCATGGCTTCAGAAACAGAATGAGCACTCGCTCTGGTAGAAAGGTTTTAGCCAGAAGAAGACTGAAGGGCAGAAAAGTATTATCTGCATAAGTAATTTATGAACATTTAGTCGCTTGGGCGTGCTCAAGCGACTTTATTCATAATTAGACCAATTATGAAAAAAACAATCAGTTTAAACAGAAACGAGCAGTATTTAAAAGTTTATAAACTTGGAAAAAGAACATACCACAAATTTTTTACTTTATATTATTTACCTAATGGAAAAGACTATAATCGTCTTGGATTCCGTGTTGGTAAGAAACTCGCAAAAGCCACAAAACGCAATCGTTTGAGAAGACTGCTCCGTGAAAGCTACAGATTGATGGAGGATAGTATTGTATCAGGGTACGATATTATAATTTTTGCCAAAGAGGGTAGCCTGGAGGTAAATTCTTATGATGAAGCGTCTGGGATTGTTTATTCTATGTTTAATCGGGCAAAACTTATAGACTAGTTTTGTGAAAATGTTTGTTATGAAAAAGGTTTTAATTTCACTTATCAGATTTTATCAAAGGAGAATATCGCCCTACAAAAAACCGTGTTGCAGATTTTATCCCACATGCTCTGCTTATGCAATTGAAGCAATAGAGAAAAAAGGCTTGCTCCGCGGTGGTCTAATGGCCATGTGGCGTATTCTTCGGTGCAACCCGTTTTGCAGAGGTGGTTTTGACCCTGTAGAAAAAGAAGATTAAACCTTTTTTATGTGTAAGGAGGAAAATCTTGAACTCTGTTTTTGATATTATTAATGTTCCTTTAGGATACCTTTTCCGTGGTATCTATACGTTTGTCGGAAGCTATGGTTGGACAATTATTCTGTTCACGATTATAATAAAATTGATTTTAGTTCCCTTGAATATCAAGCAGCAAAAATCAATGAAGAAGACTCAGGCTATACAGCCAAGACTTATGAAGTTGCAGGAAAAGTATGGTCAGGACAAAGAAAAATTAAGTCAGGAAACAATGAAGCTTTATCAGGAGGCAGGCGTTAACCCTATGGGTGGTTGCCTTCCTATGCTTATTCAGTTTCCTATAATTATTGCTCTTTATAACATTATCAGAAAGCCTATGAGCTATGTTATGATGTTATCAAAAGAAGTAATTGGAACCATTAACGAGCGTTTAGGTGGAGTAGAGCCCATAGACCAGATTGGTCTTGCAAAGAGCATGGGCAGTTCAATGGACAAGTTAAGTGATGTTGTAAGTGAGAGTGCGTTGATTAACTTTGACTTTTTTGGATTTGATTTGTCTGTTACTCCTACGTTCAACTTTATTATGCAGAACTGGCAGTACGCACTTATTCCTATTTTGGCAGGTTTAACAACATATCTTGTATCTGTTGTTTCTGCTAAAATCAGCGGAACAGGTGCTAATCCCGATGCAGCTGGCAGCATGAAGACAATGAACACAATTTTCCCCTTCATGACAGCCTGGTTTGCAATCACGCTCCCTGCAGGCTTAGGTCTTTACTGGACAGTATCAAACCTGTTCCAGATTGGACAGATGTTTGTTTTGAACAAGGTATTAAAGGTTGAAGTTCCCACAATACTTTCAGAAGACGAAAAGCATTTCAGAGAGCGTAAAAAGAAAAAGAAATAAAGAAAGGTAGTTTAATATGAGTAAAAGCGTAGAAATCACGGCAAAAACCGTTGACGAAGCGATAGAAATAGCCATTGCAGAATTAAAGCTTGACAGAAGTAATGTTAAGGTTGAGGTTTTAGAATCTGGCAGCAAGGGCTTATTTGGTATCGGTGCAAAAGAAGCTGTTGTTCGTGTTACAGCGGACGTTAACTTAGAAGAACGTGCCCGCAGCTTTTTAGATGATGTTTTCTTCTCGATGGGCATGAAGGTAGATTTTGAAATTAAACGCGAAGGCAAAATAATGAGAATAAATCTCATTGGAGATAATTTGGGTATTATTATTGGTAAGCGTGGAGATACACTCGATTCTTTAGAGCATTTGACAAACCTCTGTGTAAACAAGGGTGATGTTGAATATGTAAAGGTTGTATTGGATGTTGAAAATTACAGAGCAAGACGTGAGCAGACGTTAATCAAGCTTGCTAAAAACCTTGCATCAACAGTAGTCAGAACAGGCAAAAAGATTACACTTGAGCCTATGCATTCAAACGAGAGAAGAATCATCCATGCAACGCTGCAGTCAAATGACAATGTTGAAACATACAGTGTAGGCGAAGAGCCCAACCGCAAGGTTGTTATTGCAATTAAAAAGAAATAGGAATGAAAAAAGGTCTGTAAAACAAATAGTTTGGCAGACCTTTTTTGAAAATAAGGAGGTGGCATAGATGCTCAATCCATTAGCAGACAGAATAAGACCTGAAAGGCTTGAAGATTTTGTGGGACAAAAGCATTTAGTAGGTGAGGACAAGCTTTTATATAAAATTATAAAGTCTGGTAAAATTTCAAATATGATATTTTACGGGCCATCAGGTACAGGAAAAACCACTATGGCAAATATTGCTGCTAAAATGTGTAACAAGCGTCTTTATAAACTCAATGCCACCAATGCGTCCGTCTCAGACATCAAGGCTATAATTGCAGAAATTGGTGCAATAGGAAGTGAAAACGGCATACTGTTGTATCTGGATGAAATACAAAATTTCAATAAAAAACAGCAGCAGTCGTTACTGGAGGTTATAGAAAACGGTTCAGTAACACTTATTGCAAGCACGACAGAAAATCCTTATTTTTATGTATATAATGCCATTTTGAGCCGTTCCTCTGTGTTTGAATTTAAACCATTGGAAAAAGAAGATGTTGAAAAAGCAGTAAAGCGTGGAGTTAAGATTTTAGAAAAAGAGCTAGAGTGCAAAATCAAATTTGAAAGAGGAGCACTCGAGGCTATTGCACAAACTTGCGGTGGAGATGTGAGAAAATCTCTAAACACATTAGAGCTTTGTGTAAATTCAGCAGGTGATACTGCAGATGGAAATGTGAAAATTTCGGTTTCTATGGTAGAGCAGGCGGCGGCTAAAAAAGCATTTCGCCACGACAGAGATGGAGATAGCCACTATGACGTCCTGTCAGGTTTTCAAAAGTCAATACGCGGCAGCGACCCTGATGCAGCAGTGCACTACTTAGCAAGAATTTTACAGGCAGGAGATTTAGCATCTGCATGCAGAAGACTTATGGTTATTGCATCAGAGGATATAGGACTTGCATACCCAATGGCAGCAACAATCGTAAAGTCCTGTGTTGACAGTGCGCAACAGTTAGGACTTCCCGAGGCGAGAATTCCATTAGCACAGGCTACAATCTTACTTGCTACTGCCCCTAAATCAAATTCTGTTGTCTGTGCGATTGATGCAGCGTTTTCAGATATTGAGTCGGGTGCGGCTGGAGAGATTCCTGTACATCTTAAGGATTCACATTACGGCGGTGCAGAGAAACTCGGACACGGACAGGGGTATAAATACCCTCATAATTATAAAAACAATTATGTAAAACAAGACTACCTTCCTGAAAAACTTCGTGGCAGAAAATACTATAGCCCTGGAGATAACAAAAATGAG
>JAZNWB010000146.1:0-5296 GCA_045593125.1 Congzhengia sp.
GAATTAGATTGTTTTTACGATGATTAAAGGCTCTCGCGAATTCGCGAGAGCCTTTAATCATCGTAAAAACAATCTAATTCCCATTTTAAAGGGTTTGTGTCTATGTATTCCCATATTTTCTGATAATCTTGTTCGCCACGGATAATGTGGTCGTGATATGATCTTTGCCATATTTTATCGGAATATGTATTATGAATTTTCTTTGACACATTCATTTTTAGAAACCCTACCATTTTATCAATAACAGAACGTTGGTATTGTAGGGGCGATTCACGAATCGCCCGTTGATCGTTATCGCGATAAATTTCTATAATCAAATGAATGTGATTTGGCATAATAACATATTTAGGAATTGACACATTAAACTTGTCAGGCAGCGTTTCAATAATCAGCTCTACAAATTCTCCATATTGTGTTAATTTATTTTCGGGCGATTCGTGAATCGCCCCTACAATATTTGAAAATAAATGTTTTCTGTTGTGTGTGCATATCGTGACAAAATATGCTCCGGGTGCGCTATAATCATATCCATTTAATCTTGTAGATTTTCGTTTTGATAGTTCCATAGTTTTTTCCTTATTTTATTTCTTGTTCAAGGTTTTTAAATTCCTCTGTATTGAAAAACTCTATTAGGGTTATTCCCAAACCATCACATAGCATTTTTAAAGTAACAATTCCGGGATTTTGACTTTTTCCATATAAAATATTTTTAATAGTCGATGGTGCAACACTGGACTCAGTTGCTAATTTATTGATTGTAATTCTCTTTTCTTCGCATAAATATAAAATTCTGTTTTTTACTGTTGTATAAGTATCCATTTTCCTACCTCATATAATTTATGTAAATTTATAGACTAATTATAGTCCAACCGCATTGACAAAGTAGGCTATATATGATACAATATAGGCTAAATAAAGACTGCTCGCGAACAAATGAGGTATGTATGTGGAAAAATTTATTCTTGTTTTATCAACGGGAAAAGTACACAACGGTTTGAATCCTTGTGGTCATTGCAAGAAATCAAAAACAAGTAGCAGAAAGTATTTTGATAACTTCAGTGATGCGCAAAACTATTACGAAGGCAAAACTAAAAAAGGTGAAGCATGTTCATTTTGTTTAAAAGATTATAAGGAGGAATAGGAATGTTAAAAAATTTTTTCAAATTATACAAAATTAAAAAAGTCATTTATACAATATGTATTATTTCTGTGATGACAATGAGTATTTTTACTCTTTCTGGTTGTTCCGAAAACAATAGCAGTGATTCTTCGTCTTCGTCTTCACCTAAGATCTTAACCAGTTCAGACGCTATCAAGACAATTCAAACCATGAGGGGTTTAGAGTACAAAGTTGGATTGAGTAAACCTGTTTATAAATCCTATAACCCGCCTGTCTTTGGTACTTGTACAGCTGATAAAAGGCCTGATGGTTCTTGGGATGTCGTGCTAAATGGTACAATGACGGGATATACGGACGATTACAAAGATGAATTTCATAAAAAAAGATTCACTGCAACCGCCATAGTTGAAGAAGACGGCACTGTTTTAAAGTTAGAAGTTCAAACGAAATAAGCACTTTGCCAATTTAGTTAGTAGTCTTTATTTGTCTGTATAAAACTGATATAATTGGCATACACGCCATGATTATACAGAAAAATATATTTTGTTAGATATGAAGCAAATAGTCCAGTACTGTAACAAGCAGGGAAGATGTATCGCATCCTCCAAATATTTAGGATAATCCTAAAACCTTAACAAAACGGGCGATTCGTGAATCGCCCCTACGATAAAAGGCAGAAACGAAATCAATCGTTTCTGCCTTTTTGAATTTCTGTCTTTAAGAGTACATCTCTTATGCCGTGTTGTTTTGTATTATCTTTTTAATGTTTTAAACATAAATCCCTGACTTCTTAAATAATCAATAATCTGAGGCAGGGCTTCAACTGTTGTTTGCTTAGTTGCCGCATCGTGCATTAAAATTACTGCTCCCGAGCGACCTTTTGTTGTTTCTTGTATATTTGCAAGCTGTGTTGCCACTGACACATTATGCCCTTCTGCATCGCCGTTTAATGCATTCCAGTCAACATATGAATAATCTATTTCACTTAGTGCAATTTTATATTCATCATCCTTGCCTGCCGAGCCTCCGGGAAAACGGAATACCCGTGCATAACTATCTTCGCCTACGGTATTTATAACAACTTCTTCTGCTTTTTTAATTTCATCCAAAAATGATTCTTTCGAATCATAAACTGATTTATAGTCATGGCTGTATGAGTGATTCGCCAGAATGTGCCCCTCTTGCGCGGCTCTTTTTGCCATTTCAGGATATGCCTCGACCATTTTGCCTAACACAAAAAACGTTGCTTTTACATCCTTTTCCTTCAAAACATCGAGTATTCTGGGAGTTATATTCGAAGTAGGACCGTCATCAAATGTAAGATATGCTATTTTTTCACCCTCATAACCGTTGTATGCCTCTACAAGTTCAGCCTCGAACTGAGGTACAACTCCGTCTTCACGCGGTTTTGGTGTAGGTGTCGGCGTAGGCATTGATAGCTCCTGATTTTTATACGGACTGCCGATAATTGTTTCATCATACTTAGGAATGCTCAGGTTTTTTGCAATCCATACTCCGCTGACTAATGCCGCAATTATCAAAACAGGCAGACATACACGTATAAAAAATTTACCTATATTTAATTTTTTTCTTGGTTTATATCCCTTTCTGGTATACGTCGCCTTATAATTCTTTCTCATATTTACAACATAGCCTTTCCGCTTATTTTTTCATAACAAAGCCCTTATGTTTTTAGAATATCATAAAATTATTAAAATAGTGTTAAATTGACAACAAAAAAATAAATTATTTTTTATGATAAATTTTACCTTTATAAAATATAATTTATTGAAAAATATAAATATGAAAAGGGTGATTGTTTGAAAAAATTATTTTGTTTAATTTTTATCGTATTTATCTTTAGCGGATGCAGTATTAAAACAGATGTTTCAAAAACAACATCGTCTGCAAGCATTTACAACGGTCTTTCGAACAAATTAAATGGCTGGGGACTAAAAAAAAATGTAAGAGCAGCTCCTGATATACCTCTTAGTGTGAGCGAAACACTTGCAAAATATAATGCCTTTTATATAGACACCGTGCCGCGCAGTCTTTATCTGACATTTGATGAGGGATATGAAAATGGCTATACCGCAAAAATTTTAGACGTTTTACGCGACAATGATGTAAAAGCTGCATTTTTTATAACAGGGCCATATTTAGAAAAGGAAACCGATTTGGTAAAACGCATGGTCGATGAAGGGCATATTGTCGGAAATCATACTGTAAATCACCCGTCTATGCCGAGTGTAACAGATGATGAAAAACTAAAGAAAGAAATAACCGACCTAAACCGCAGTTTTAATGAAAAATTTGGGCAAAATATGAAATATATACGTCCACCAAAAGGCGAATATTCTGAGCGCACACTTGCTTTATCAAACGATTTGGGATATACAAGTGTTTTTTGGAGTTTTGCCTATAAAGACTGGGAAACTGACAAACAACGCGGCACAGACTATGCCTATAAGCAGATAACCGATGGCATACACGACGGATGTATTCTTCTGCTCCACGCCGTATCAAAGGACAATGCCGAGGTATTAGACCGCGTTATAAAGGACTTAAAAAGCGAAGGCTACAGTTTTCGCTCATTAGATGAATTTGGAATGCAATAGATTTTTTAACTGGGATATTCTTTTTCTTCAAGGTTAATCTAATATCATAAAAACCTTGGAGGTAAAACTATTGCGCAAACCAATTTCACTAAAAAAGCGTTCGGTGATTTTTTTATGTCTGTTTTTGCTGTTATCAGCAGGACTCACCGTCGATTGCAAATTGCGATTTCCAAACCGCATTAATATATTTGAAGGAGAATCTTTAACACCTGACAGCACCTCATCTTTTACATTTGAAATACCTGCGGCAAACGGAGGTGTCCTGCAGGATGACGGCACCCTGGCATCTGATACTGCAATGCTATCGGGCAGCTTCGATGCTGAACTAAAGCTGTTCGGAATAATACCCGTTCGAACAATACAGGTTGACGTTCATCCTAAAGAAGAGCTTATCCCCTGCGGCAACACCATAGGAATTAAAATTTTTACACAAGGATTGGTGTGCGTAGGAACATCTGAAATTAAAAGCACCGAGGGCAAAGTTACCAGCCCAACACTAGACTTTGGAATACACGAGGGTGATATATTGCTTTCGGCAAACGGCACAGCCTTAGAGACGACAGAACAATTGGCAGACATCGTTGACTCTTCAAGCGGCAACAAAATCAGCTTTGAAATAGAACGTGACAAAAAGCATTTAACTCGCGAGGTATCCCCTGTAAATACCAAAGACGGATATAAATTAGGTCTGTGGGTGCGCGATTCCACCGCGGGAATAGGCACACTCACCTTTTATGACAAAGAAACAAATCTTTTTGGTGCTTTAGGGCATCCTATTGCAGATGCCGATACAGGTGCACTTATGCCCGTGTCAAGCGGTACGATTTTAAACGCATCCGTGTTCGATGTAAAAAAAGGCAGTCGCGGCGAGCCGGGCGAACTAAAAGGAGTTTTTTCAAGCACAGACGAATGTCTCGGCAGTATTGATAAAAACACCGAGCAAGGCATTTACGGCAGCATAGAGCCAACTAAACTGCCTGATACGCACTCTTCTCTGCCCGTAGCCTCGGGCAGTCAGGTTAAAGAGGGAGCGGCATCTATTTTGTCTAACGTTGACGGTAAAAGTGTTCAGGAGTTTTCTATCGAGATACAAAAAATTATGCGATATAACGCAAACGGCACAAAAGATATGGTTATTAAAATAACAGACCCCGAGCTTTTAAATAAAACCGGCGGTATCGTTCAGGGGATGAGTGGGTCTCCAGTGATTCAGAATGGGAAACTTGTCGGAGCAGTAACGCACGTTTTTGTAAATGATCCGACACGGGGCTATGGGATATTTATTGAGAATATGTTAAAAGAAGTAGACTAATAATAAAACCGTTTATTGCCTAACTGCAACAAACGGTTTTATTTGCTAAGTTTATTTAGTCCCAAAATATAATCTGCACTTACCTTATAATAATTACAAAGTGTTATAAGGTGATGTATCGGCAATTCATTTGCACCTCGTTCATATCTTGCGTACATAGTTTGCGATGTTCCTAAAATTTCTGCTATTTCAGCCTGTGTTTTGTCGTGATCTTCACGTAAATCTCTAATTACTTTAATATAATAA
>JAZNWB010000147.1:0-3146 GCA_045593125.1 Congzhengia sp.
AGCACAATTATCCGGGATTTGATGAATTATCCCCCTTTATAAAGAATGCTGACGGTAGATTTTTTAATTTAGAAACAACACTCAACCACGAGGGCGAAGCATCTGTTTCCCAGCTCAGTGGCGGTACCTATTTGCGTGTTGACCCCGAAGTACTTGATGATTTAAAACCTTTTGGTTTTAATATGATGTCCTTTAATAATAACCATGTATTAGACTTTTTTTATGATGGTCTTGAGGCTACGCTAAAAGCAGCAGATGCAAGCGGGCTTGTGCACGCAGGCGTTGGTAGAAATTTAGCCGAAGCATCTGCACCTAAATATTTAAGCACACCAAACGGTCGCGTTGCTTTAATCAGCGTTAATTTTGCCTTTACTCCCGAAATGTTAGCAGGTGAGCAAACACCCAGAATAAAGGGTCGTCCCGGCATTAACGGTGTTGGCACCTACACCCACATAGAGCTCCCACAAGAGCAATTAGAGTTAGTTGGAAAAATAGCCGATGAATGCGGTATTAACGACCGTTGGAAAATTGGCAGAGCAGAGGGTTATGCTCCTGACGCCAAAAAGGATGAATCCCAATTTGGCGATTACTTTTTAAGGGTTGGCGACACTCCCCGTGTTGTACAAAGACTGATTAAAAGGGATATGGCGCGTGTTGAAAAAGCCATTTATGAAGCAAGTCTTCAAGCCGGTTACATTATGATTTCGGTTCACCTGCACGTCGTTAGCGGTTTAGTCAAAGCAAACGTACCTGAATATTTAAAGGAATTTGCCCACCGCTGTATTGATAAGGGCGCACACGCTATTATTGGTCACGGCCCACACCTTCTCAGAGCTATTGAAGTTTATAAAGACTGCCCCATTTTCTATTCATTGGGCGACTTTGCTATGCAGCTTTACAGCGTACCCTTCGCACCTGAAGAGTTTTTCTCAAGATACGGCTTAAGTGCCGCAACCGATACCGTTCACGGTCTGATTAAAAAGCGCTCCAAAGATTTCACAATTGGACTAATGGAAGATTGGAAAATGTGCCGCGCCGTTATGCCCTGTTGGGAAACAGAAGGCACAAAGCTTAAAAAATTAACCTTAGTACCTGTGGAATTGCCAATGGATGGCATTAAAGCAGATTGGGGTCTGCCGCGCTTTAGCAAGGATGAAAGAATTTTTGAAATGCTTAATGAACTTTGCCCCCCATACGGCGTAACCGTAGAAATGAATGAAGACGGCACCATTGAGTGCAAATGGTAGATAAGGAAATTACAAAAGGTGATAACTGTGAAAAGAGACAACTATAAGGTTTCAAGAATGACACACAGATTTAACTTTGAGCCTGAAGATACATACGAAGTTAAATGCGCTAAAATACGCGCTCGCATTGAGGAGTTAAAGGCTAAGGGCTACGGCGGTATTGTAACCAACATTACATGGGGTGAGAATTATTTAAACGATCCCATGGAATTTGAACTTATGAAGGAAAAGGTTCAAATCTGCAAAGAATTAGGTATGCGTTTGTGGGTTTATGATGAAGACAGATATCCCAGTGGCGGCGCAGGAACCAAAACTTTAGATGCAAACATTGACTTTGAGGCTCGTGGTCTTGTTATGGTTTGGCACGTTATCGCTCCGGGCGAAAGTGTTACACAGTCACTTCCACACGGTCACGAGAAGCTTATTGCGGCTGTAAGCTATAAAATCGCAGGCGAAACTCCTACCGATGATGAGCTTCTTACCCCTTACGCACGCTATAATGGTGACCCCGTAGAGTTTAAAAACGATACCGATTCAAACCTACTCTGCCTTGCTTTTTACTCCAAACATCTTTATGAAGGTACCCATGCACAAAACAATAACGGTTGTCATCGTCGTTATATTGACGTTAGTAACCCCGAAGCAGTTGCGGAGTTTATTAATAATACATATCGCCGATATACTGAGGCAATTGGCGAATATTATTCACCCGCTTTTGGTGATGATGGTGAAAATTCTGTAGTCGAGGCAATCTTTGTAGATGAGCCTTCCTATATGGGTGTTTATATCAATGATAAGCTAGAAGCAAGAACTGTTCACCCCGTAGATGAAACCATTCCTCTTTACCCTGTAGTAAACTGGGGTAAAAACGTGGCTAACCGCTTTGCAAACACCTACGCCTACCGTTTGGAAGATGAGCTTACCGCACTTTTCTTAGGTCATAGTGAGCATTTCTGCCAAATTCGTCACGACTATTATCAGTTAATGAGCGATTTGTATGAGCAGGCATTTTATGCACAGCTTTCCGATTACTGTGCACAGGTAGGTCTGAACTTCTCAGGTCACCTTTTGCTTGAAGACCAAATTACATGGCACGTTATGTTTGAGGGCAACCTCTTCAATTTGCTTCGTCATATGCACATTACGGGTATGGATATGCTTTCTTCTCTCCCTGAGGAGGTCTGGGGTATGGCGTTCACTCCCAAGCTTACTCGCAGTATTGCCGAGCTTTACGGTCGTGGGCACTTAATGTCTGAGTCATCCGGATTCAATCAGGGTATTAATATGGATAATTTTTCCCTTGCAAATATGTATAACGCTCTTATGCTGCAGCTGGCGTTTGGTGTTGACATATTCCATTCTTACTATATCGACGATGATGCTGATGGCACCAAGAAAAAGATTCTTGATGCCATAGCACTTGCAACCGAAGAAATCACAGGTAAGCGTGTATCCGACACCTTGCTTTTATACCCAATTGAGACAATGATGCGTCACCGCAAACCTTTATATCACAGCATAGAAGATTGCCATGAGCCTATTATTCGTGAGCAGGATGACAACGGTTGGGCATATATGAAGGCTTGTGAAAATGCAATGCTTGGTGCACAGTTTACAATGATTAACGCACAGCATAACTTTACATATATTGATGCTAATACCGCAAATCATCAAACTGAAGGCAAGTGGAAAAACTTTGTAGTTGGTGCTTGTGATATTACTGATAAAACGCTGCTTGCAATCAACCGTTTGGCAGCGAGCGGCGCACAGATTATCTGGTACGCCCCCGAAGGAACCGAGATGTTTGACTCAGAATTTGCCAAACTACCCGCAGGTTCAATTCGTGTTACTTCCGAAGAAGCGCTTATTGCAGTTCTTTGTCCCAATGGCACTGTGCTT
>JAZNWB010000148.1:0-1501 GCA_045593125.1 Congzhengia sp.
TAATACATTATTATACATATTTAGGCTGGTGAGATTAATTGGAAAACAACGAGTATTTTAAAAGTGCGCTGACTAATTGGTGCGATATGCTTGAAAGCAATACCGTAAACCTTTCGAAAAAATATGATTCAGCAAAGGTTAAATGCGGACTTAGGAATAGTGACGGAACAGGTGTATTGGCAGGCTTAACACGTGTCGGACAGGTTCATGGTTATATTCTTTATGAAGACGATAAAATGCCTGATGATGGTGTTTTGTCGTACCGTGGAATAGATGTAAGGGATATTATTAATGCCTGCAAAAAAGAAGGTCGTTTTGGATACGAAGAAGCAAGCTATCTGCTTTTGTTCGGAAAGCTTCCTAATCATCAGGAACTGGAAGATTTTAAAAATCTTATGAGTGAGTTAAGACCTCTTCCTTATAACTTTCGCGAAGATGTTATTATGAAATGCCCCAGTCCTGACATTATGAATAAGCTGTCGAGAAGCGTTTTAACTACCTATTCATATGACGAAAATGCTGATGCAACCGACCTTTATAACATTATGCGTCAGTCCATGCTTTTGATAGCTCGTGTTCCAACAATGGCAGCATATTGCTATCAGGCGAAGGCACATTACTATGACGGAAAGAGTCTTTATATCCACAATCCGCAAAAGGGCTTGTCGGCTGCTGAAAACTTTTTATATATGATTCGACCCGACAATAAGTTTACCGAGCTCGAGGCAGAAGTGCTTGACACCGCATTTGTATTACACGCAGAGCACGGCGGCGGTAATAACTCTGCATTTACAACGCGTGTGCTGTCATCATCGGGCACAGATACATATTCCGCAATTTCTGCGGCAATCGGCTCGTTAAAAGGACCTAAGCACGGTGGTGCAAACCGTAAGGTTATGGGCATGATTGAAGACTTTAAGGCAAATATAACCGATATAAATGACCGCGACCAAATCGCAAAACATATCGAAAAAATCCTAAAAAAAGAAAGCTACGACAAATCAGGTCTCGTTTACGGTATGGGTCACGCAATTTATACTCGTTCAGACCCTCGTGCTGTTTATCTTAAACAGCAGGCAGAGCAGCTTGCAGATGCAACAGGTAATATGAAAGAATTTAAGCTCTATTCACTTATTGAAGAGCTTACACCTGAAATATTTGCCAGATTAAAAAATGATAAGCCAATGTGTGCAAACGTTGACTTGTATTCGGGATTTGTTTATAAATGCCTTAACATTCCGGAAGAGCTCTACACACCGCTCTTTGCTATAGCACGTATGCCCGGTTGGTGTGCGCATAGAATTGAAGAGGTTATGTACGGTAAGAAAATTATTCGTCCTGCATATAAGAGCATTTGCAAACGTGTTCCTTATGTTCCGATGGAAGAAAGAGAATAAAGTATTTTAAAAGCGGCTTTTAGCCGCTTTTTTTGTGGCATCAGAAAGATAAATTTTGGTTTTGGAGCAGTGACTATCGGATATAATGTAGGGGTCGGCGTCCT
>JAZNWB010000149.1:0-6812 GCA_045593125.1 Congzhengia sp.
ACATCAAAAATGTAGCTAAACTTTTGTATTCACCAATTATATCACAGTTCTACATTTTTTGCAATGACAAGTTTTAAACAATCTTAATTTTTTTGTCGGCAAACAAAAAAAGATATGCAAAGCATATCTTTTTTCGCGAAAGACGGTTTATTAAAATGTAACCTAAGAAAAACAACATACCGTCGTTTTCGTTTAATTAGTGCAGAATCAAATAATAACAATAGCCTGTTATCTGTTCTGGTTCTGATTGTTTTTCTGATCCAGATTGTTATTGTTGTTATTGTTTTTCTGCTCCTGGTTGTTCTTCTGCTCCTGATTGTTTTTCTGGTTTAAATCCTGATTGTTGTTATTTTTCTGATTGTTCTGGTTATTCATTCTTTTCACCTCCAATAATTTTTTCAAATATAGTTTTGCCGACACCGAAAAAAATATACGTGTAGTTTTTAAAAAAATAACAAAAGAAGCTGCCGCATTTTTGCGACTGCTCCCTTTGTTTTCTCTCTCATCACCATATGTATATTAATTTTCGCTGTAAATAACAGTTAAATCCTTATGTAGCTGCAATATTGAAGCAGGAACATTAGGTGTAATAGGTCCGTAAAGTGCTTTTTCTAAGATTTCTTTTTTATTTTTTCCGTTTGCTATCAGCAATATTTTTTTAGCCTGCATGATAGACATCATTCCCATAGTTATCGCCTTAGTAGGAACATCGTCTTTTGATTCAAAAAATCTTGCATTTGCTTCAATCGTTGACGGGTCAAGTGTTACAAGATGTGTTTCTTTTGTAAAAACATCATCAGGCTCGTTAAAACCTATGTGTCCGTCAAGACCGATTCCTAAAAGCTGCAAATCTATGCCGCCAAGTCCGCCGATTAATTCATCATATCGCTCGCCCTCTTTTACCAAATCAGCTGCACAACCATCAGGAACATAAGTTTTTGTGCGGTCTATATTTATTTTAGAAAACAAATTTGTATCCATAAAATATCTGTAACTTTGGTCATTATCTCCCGAAAGGCCTGCATATTCGTCCAGATTAACAGAGGTTACTTTCGAAAAATCAACATCTTTGTTATTGCACATTTTTACAAGGTTTTCGTATGTACCGAGCGGCGATGAGCCTGTTGCAAGACCCAAAACACAATCGGGTTTAAAAATAACCTGTGCAGCAATAATATTTGCCGCGTATCTGCTTAATTGTTCATAGCTTTCTGCTTTAATAAAATTCATAATACATTCCCGCTTTCATTTGAAAATTATTTTCTTTTTACAACATTTTGGGCACTTTTTACAATACAATTTTCAGGATATACACCTCTTAATGCAGTTAAAGGATACACCGATGTGTTCTTACCGATTACCGTACCGGGATTTAAAACACATCCGCAGCCTACGTCTGCACCGTCAGCTAAAATGCCGCCGATTTTTCTTAAGGCTGTTTCATAATCTATATCTGCATGAATTACAACGGCTTTTCCGTCAGATTTTAAGTTTGAGCAAACAGAACCCGCACCCATATGGGCACGGTTTCCGAGCACCGAATCGCCTACATAGTTATAATGCGGAACCTGTACTTTATCTAATAGCACACAATTTTTCATTTCTGTAGAATTACCGATAACACAGTTTTTACCCACGATTACATTACCTCTTAAAAATGCACCGGGCCTTATTTCTGTTCCCTCGCCTATAATTGCAGGTGCTTCTATTGTGGCAGTAGGATAAATTTTAACATTTTCGCCAACCAAAACACCCTCCGACAAAACCTTATAGCCCGGTATGCCTTTTTTTATCAGTTCTTTTATATAATCTTTGATTTTGGGCAGTATTTCCCACGGATATTCTGAGCCCTCAAACAGTTCTGACAAATATTCGTTTTCGCAGTTAAATAATTCTTTTGTTTTTACTTTTTTATTCAACTCCATGACCCTCCCTGGCTATAACGTCTATGATTCTGTCAACATATTCATTGCATTTTTCTTCACTTTCGCTTTCAATCATAACACGTATAACCGGTTCTGTTCCGCTTTGACGAAGAAGTGCTCTTCCGTTACCGTCTATCAGCTTTTCAACCTCGGCAAGCTCTGCTAAAACTGCACTATCAGATAAAACTGCAGCTTTATCTTTAACACGAATATTCTTCATACACTGCGGATAAAGTTTAACCGGCTCGGCAAGCTTAGACAACGACATTTTAGAATCGCAAATCTCCTCAGACAGCATAATTGCAGTTAAAAGACCGTCGCCTGTCGTTGCATACTTTTTCAAAATGATATGACCTGACTGCTCTCCACCTAAGCTGTAATCATTATTTTGCATACACTCATAAACAAAGCGGTCGCCAACCGTTGTTTGTTCGCATTTTATTCCTACCTCATCTAGACTTTTTAATAATCCGCTGTTTGACATAATTGTTGCGACAACAGTATTTTTATTAAGCATACCCCTTGATTTTAAACGCTTTCCGAAAATATATAAAAGTGCATCGCCATCAACGATGTTTCCGTTTTCATCGACAGCAATACAGCGGTCGCAGTCACCATCAAAAGCAAATCCCACATCTAAATGCTGTTCTTTTACAAGCTTGCAGAGCTTTTCAATATGAGTAGAGCCGCATTCATTATTTACATTCAGCCCGTCAGGCTCTGCACCTATAACAACGGTTTGCGCTCCGAGTGCCGCAAATACTGACCTTGCAATCATCCACGATGCACCGTTTGCACAATCAAGACCTATTTTAAGATTTTTATAGGAATTTGATGCCAAAGAAATTAAGTACCCAACATAACGGTTTCTTCCCGAAACATAGTCAACAATGCAGCCTATGCGTTCTCTGCGGGCAAGAGGAATATCGCTTTGATTAATGCCTAACGCCTTCATATCTCCGTCAATATAAGATTCTATAAGAGCGGTTGTGTTATCATCCAGCTTTTCGCCGTATCGGTTTATTACTTTAATTCCATTATCGTAAAAAGGATTATGAGATGCAGTAATCATAATACCGCAATCAAACTCATCCTGGCGGGTTACGTAAGAAACACTCGGTGTTGTTGTAACGTGCAGCATATATGCATCAGCACCTGATGCGGTTATTCCCGCAACAATAGAATACTCAAGCATATAGCTTGAACGTCTGGTATCCTTACCTATTACTATTCTGGGGCGGTATCCCGGCTTATCGCAACCTGATATCTCTGACGAAAAATACCAGCCTAAAAACCTTCCGACCTTATATGCCTGCATAGAAGTAAGGCTTATATTTGCCTCCCCTCTAAAGCCATCTGTTCCGAAATATTTATTTTTAACCTGTTCCCCAGGGTTAGTGCATTGTATTTTTATTTTATCGTGCAAAAGCTCATCAGTTGTAATATCAAATAATTCGCAAATTTGCAGTACTTTATCTATTTGCGGAAGAGCCTGGTCCATTTCCCATTTAGATACAGATTGACGCGAAACCGCAATTTTTTCTGCAAGCTGTTCCTGCGAAATATCTGCCGATGCCCTGAGCTGTGCAATTTTTTCACCTATTGTCATAAATACCACTCCTTATTATCCGATTTTACTATATGCTAATAATACCAAATTTATACTTATCCCGCAACCAACTTTGCCTTGATTTTAGTGCAACCTAAAGTTGCATTTTGTCCATCTGTAATTGGTTTCAATATTAATTTTAACATATGTTTTTAATTTTTGCAAATAAAAGTTGTCTAAAGCTAAAAGAACTTAGAAAGTCGAAAAGGATATCACAGTTGAAATTAGCCTTAGATTTGAATATGAATCAAAACATAATAAGCCGATACAAAACTGGCGAAAGAGAGCCCGGCAATAGTCGTAATAATAAAAGTTGCAAATCGCTTTAATGTGTCAATTGATTATTTGCATGAACAGACGGATAATCCTCAAAGAAATTGACAGCAATGAAATATTTTGCCGATGCTAACACAAAAAGACCACCCTATGGGTGGTCTTTCTTTTGGAAGAGCCGAATGGTTTAGATGCCACTAAAACTTGTCAATCTTATAAATATTTTAATACAAGTTTTCAATCAAAAATTCTGCTGGCACATATACATCACCATCAATTACTCTAGTTTCCACTGGTGCAGTTGCCTTTTTCTGTGTAATAATATTGTCAAAATCATCTAAAATGAAGCGGTTACCATAATGTGGCCTTAATTCACCAACTATTGCAGAAGTAGAATTTTTTGACAGTTTAACAAAGCGACTCAACGGAATTGAATTACGGCTATATTCTTCAGTGCTTACTACTATTATATCATTCCCCCTTACAGATACAAAAAATTCATGTTCACGATCATTGTCGTAACTAAAACGCCATTTTCCACCATGATTTACGATTTTTGTTAATCCGGTTGTATCATAAGTCATACTTTCATCATCATTATCAATAATATTCTCCTGAATTTCAAAACTATTTTTAGCTTCTTTAAATATATCAAAACGCCTATTATCTGAAAGTATTATTGGATTTACAAAACTGTCCTTTAGATTTTTGTATTCAAAATCTAATATACCATTTGTATAGCTCCAAGTCCTTATTTCTCTTTCGTTTGTGGTATCGTTATATCCAGATATCTCAGCCATTACAATTGGTGGTTCACCATTAAAATCAACTACTAATGCAATTACATATTTCCCAAAGTTTTTCTTACACCATTGAATTGTCTTTTCCTCGGTCGGTTCAAATACAAATTCATATTGAGTTAACCAATTTATTTGTCCCTCTCTTTTTGAAGGTTTGCACATATTTTCTCTATTAACTGTTAGATACCAACGATTTTCCCAATCAGTCAGATATCCTACACAAACCTTAGTCATCTCTGCAATATAATCCGATTCTTCATTTGCTTTATATTGGGGATATACATTATTTATGTATGCTTTTATCTCACCTTCGTTCAATGTCAGTTTATTAGCAGCAACCGAACTTATCATTTTTTGAGCTTCTGCTGTGTAGTTATTATAGCTGATAGTTTCTGTCCAACTTCCTGTTCCAGTTTTTCCAGGATAATAAAGTTTTAAGTCGCCATTTATAATAATTCCGCCATAAAAATCGACTTCACCACCTGTATTTACTACTGAAAGATTGTAGGTTTTACTTCCTATTTGAATTGGCAAACCATATTTAAAATAATATATAGGAATTGTAGTTTCACCCGACAAATTAGGATTAACCCAACTATTTTTAAATACAATTACATTATCATTATAAATATCACTATATCGTGAATCAATATATTTTTCAGGTATTATAATAGTTTCAGAAGGTATTCCTGATATTCCTGAATGATGTATGTAATATTTATCGTTCTCCCAATCGCTACTTTTTTCTTCACCACCAATGAGAACTTTAAAATTTGCTACTAAAGCTCTTTGTTTAAAAGCCTCCAAACTCCCGTCATCTTGCATAATTGAATAAGTTCCTATAGGTCTGCTTTTTAGCACGACACTTACTCTTTCTGACGGTCTTACGATACGAGACAATATTGCCGCAACTTCAGCTCTTGTTATGGGTGTATCCGGTGAAAATGTTCCATATTGGTCGTTACCACTTAATACACCGGCACGATAAAAGGTATAAACGGAATTAGCATACCAGCCTGTTACATCTGATAATGCCCCATCTGCTATCACATTTTTTGTATCAAAAATATTGGTGTCTATTGCATTTCCTATAATACCTGCAAAAAAACTTCTTGTTGAAATAGCATTAACATCAATTCCACTATCGCATATCCCTTTGCTTACAGCATAATTAATATATGGTTCATACCAAATTGAAGTATCAGTATTAAATTCATCCGTACCATAATTATAAATACTATGCAAACGAGCAGCAATAGTGATTACAGCAGCGTTATCAATATTTCCGTTAGGATTAAATGTAGTTTTACTTTCCCCATTCATTAAACCTGTTTCATAAGTCTGCTGAACAGCAGATGCAAACCATTCAGAATTAACATCTTCAAATTGATTTTGGGTATAAGTATATTTTTTGTTAAAATTCCTTATATAGTCGCTTTCAGCATTACATACAGAGCAACTGAACAATGATAAAGTTAATAAGATTATACAAAATGTTAAATACTTTTTCATAAAATTTTCTTCCTTTCAAATTCCTGTAAATTAAAAAAGTGCGCAGCCGATGTTAAATGACGATAAGGAAGAAAGGTAAAAATGCGTTATACAGCCGGATTGATATGATATTGTAGAAAATTAAAATTTGGAGGAATTACAATGAAATCAATATTTGAACAAAACGGTGGAAGTTATACGAAAGTCGGAGATTACTATATCCCTAATATCGCAGTACCCGACACAAAGAAATACAATATCGGCAAATACGGAAATTTACGAAAAACATTTTTGAAAGAACATCACAAATCTTATTACACAATTCTTTTTATGGAAGGCAAATTGTTTGAACACCTTAAAGAAATAGACCAAACTTGCCATACTGTATTGAAAGATATGATTACAAAAATGGCAGAACAAGAGGGTGTTACGGAACAATTAAAAGCAACAGACCAAATGGCTTGGGTGCAGAAAATGAATAATATTCACAACCGAGCAGAAGAAGTCATAATGCGTGAATATGTGTACGGAGGTTTTGAAGAATGAATAATTATTCTGAATAATAAGCAATAAATGAGACTATCCCAAATTTTGTGTAAAGTCTATACAAGACCTCCAAGATGATATATAATAAAAATATCATTTTGGAGGTTTTTAATATGCCAAAGTACAAATTAAGTCCCGAAGAACGGGCAGCAGAAAAGGAAAGAAAAG
>JAZNWB010000150.1:0-6249 GCA_045593125.1 Congzhengia sp.
TATGTGATTTTTATCAGGCGTGGTATGAAACCATACGAGATAAAAAAATATTTTCAGAAGAGACAGAAAATGCACTGGAGGATTTTGCACAAAATCTCGGTAAGAAATCCTTAGATATTGAATTAGAAAACATTGAAAAAACCATAGAAATTTTATCACAGATAGAAGAGTATGAGGGCGAAAAAACCCTAAAAAACAAAAAACTCATTTATACACTGGGAGCGTCCGTTGGTGCGGCTTTGATAATTCTTGTAATATAGGAGGGGAATATGGGAATAGACCTTGTTTTTAAGATTGCCGCAATTGGCATAATAATAAGTGTACTGAATCAGGTGCTGATACGTGCAGGCAGAGAGGAACAGGCGATGCTTACGACTTTGGCAGGACTTGTGGTGGTTCTTTTGATGGTTATTCAGCAAATAGACTATCTTTTTGAAACGGTAAAATCAATATTTAATCTGTAGGTGAGGTATGGATACAGTAAAGATAATGGCAATGGCAATTGTGGGGATTATGTTGTCATTGGTACTGAAAGAACAAAAGCAATTTCTTGGTATAGCTGTTGCAATTATTTGCTCAGTGTGCTTATTTTTTATGTTGCTGCCTTATCTTGAAAAGGTGGTGTCTTATGTAAAAATACTGAGTACATCACTTCAGGGAGATTTTTTGAGAACACTCTTAAAGCTTACAGGCATAGGGGCAGTAACCACCCTCACATCTAATTTGTGTCGTGATGCAGGCTTTTCTGCCATTGGCGGTGTGGTTATGCTCTCAGGCAAGGCAATCTGTATGTGTTTAGTGCTTCCTGTTATAGGGAAATTCCTAAGCGGAATACTTTCAATTTTACCTTAACAGAGGGAAAAACAAATGAAAAAAACAATTTTTGTACTGAGTTTCTTCCTATTAATATATACACCACATATTGTGTGGGCAGAAACTCCTTATAACATCATAGAGAATATGGAGGAGACTCCGGTTGTAGACATAAGGCAGTATGCAAAAAATATCATGGCAGGAGAAATCCCGCTTACATTTTCTGAAGTAATAGAACAGATATTGTCTATGTTTATATCGGGGATAAAAGAAAATATTCCTTCTATAATTAAAATAACAGCGGTGGCAATTTTGTCAGGGTTGATTATTAACCTAGGCTCTGAGGTAAGCACGGGGACATTTGCATCTGTTGCAATGGTTTCGGTACTTGGTGTAGGAACGTTTTCATACTGTCTTGCTACAATAACCCAGACGGTGGATTCTTTGTTTTTATTTATACAATCCATGATGCCGTCTGTTGCGGCGGCAGTAACTGCAACAGGTGTAGCATCAGGGGGGACAGCTGCAACGATTTTTGTAGCAATGCAGATTTTTATACATATCTGTAAATCTGTTATTCTTCCGCTTGTATGTATAATTACAGCGTTTTCCGTGTGTGATAAACTTGGTGAAACGCCATACCTTCAGGGGATAAACAACCTTTTAAAGCAGACTCTTAAATGGGGTACAGGCCTTATGCTTACTATCTATACGGTAATTATAGCTCTGCAAACACAAAGTGCTGCGGGATTTGATACGTTGGCAGGGAAGAGCCTAAAATACGCAGTTGGCAGCTTTGTGCCTGTTGTAGGAAGCACTTTAGCAGACTCTTTGGAAACTGTGGTTGTCAGTGCAAAAACAGTCAGCGGAGCATTGGGTATTGCAGGAATTATAGGGGTAGGGTACATAAGTATCGTTCCGTTAATGAATATCTGTTGTATTGCGGTTTCCTATAAGCTTGCCTCTGCTGTTGCTACGGTAACTGCAGAAAAAAGAGTATGCGTGGCTATCAATGAAATTGGCGACAGCATCGGGCGGATTGCGGTTATACTTTTGTGTGTAACTGTAATGTTTATTATAAGCCTTGCTATGCTGATTAACTTGGGAGGTGCAAGATGACCCAGTACATAAAGACGGTGGTGACTGCAGTTGTTGCAGTCAGTGTGATAACAACGCTTTTACCCAAAGACGGATTTTCAAAATATGTAAATATGCTTGCCTCTATTCTTGTTATGACAGTTGTAATAAGTCCGGTGTTTAAGTGGTCTCCTGAGATTACAAGTGCAGACATAATTACACTTGATATGGAAAGTCCAGAATATTATGTTGAAACGGAGTTTCAAAAAAATCTTGCGAAAAAAATAAAGCAGGAACTCCGTGATAAAACAGGAAAAGAATTTATAGTGGAAGTCGATGCTACAACGGAAGAAATAAAAACTGTAAGAATATCCCCCTACAATGACGTGTATGCACGTATTGTGACGGAATTCTTGAGTGTCGGGAAGGACAAAGTGATAGAAAAATGAAATTTGATTTTAAGGAACAGTTTTTAAAATTTTTTGGACAAATTATGAATACCAAAACACTTGTCATCATATTTATAATAGGGATGATATTGTTGATTATACCTAGTGACAAAACTTCAGAGCCAAAAGAAATACATAATACGACTGATGTGTCTAAAGAGAGAATAGAAGAAGAGCTTGAAGGGATTATTTCCAACATAAATGGTGTTGGCAGAGTTGACGTTATGGTAACACTGGAGGACAAAGGAGTAACCTATTATGCTCAGGACGAACAAATAAAAAAGGACGAAAACAACAAATCAACAGAAAAGAGTCATGTGTTTTCTAAAAAGTCAAGTACCGAAGAGCCGTTGATAATAAAAAGAACAGAGCCAAAAGTATCAGGAATTTTAGTGTGCGCAGAAGGTGCTCGAGACCCTCATGTAAAAAGTAACATAATAAGTGCAGCATCTGCACTTTTGGGAATAAAAAGTCATAGAATAGAAGTATTGGAGAGAGGTTGACCTATGGAAAGAAGAAAAGACAAAAACAAAATGGTAATTGTAAGAAAAAGACAGGTAGCAGCAGTATCGCTGATACTTTTGATAGGTATTGCAGGATACCTGAATTTTGCAATTACTCGGGATGAAACAGACCCTAATGTTGCAGTAATGTATAACGATGCGGCAAAAAAATTGGGAGAGGCAAAAATGGTAAACTCACAAACTGAAGAATCGACTCAGAATGAGTATTTTACAAATGCCAGAATAGACAGAGAAAAAAAGCGTGATGAATCAATTGAAATGCTGACAGAAATCATAAATTCCCAGGGTTCGGATGAAGAATCAAAGGAAGCTGCAAAAACACAGATAGAAATGCTTGCTAACTTCACAGATTGTGAGGTTATGGCTGAAAACATGATAAAGGCAAAAGGGTATTCTGATTGTATTGTGTTTATGGGCGAAAACGTAACAAGCATTGCAGTTATGACAGAAGGTTTGTCGGAGGCGGATGCTGCCGGCATAATTCAAGCGGCAGTTGACACGGGGGCGTGCAGTGCAGACCAGGTGAAAATTGTGGAGATAAAACCAAATTAATAAAAAACAGTTGTAATTTGGGCGGTTTCGTGGTATAATAAATTAACAATAAAGAAAATATCAGTTCGGAGGTACGAATGATGGCAGATAAAGAAATTATTTTTGAAACACAGGACAACGGCAAGATTATGATTGCAAATGAAGTAGTTATGTCAATCGCAGCACAGGCTTTAGAAGAAATAAAAGGTGTTGTTGTTGCTACATCTATTGCAGAAGGTATTGTAGATAAAATAATCAAGAAAAACACAGCACGTGGCATCAGCATTTACACAGATGAAGAAACAGGTCTTACAGATATTGATGTTCATGTTAACGTGGATTACGGCATAAATGTTTTAGAAATTTCATGGTCTGTTCAGGAAGCAGTAAAGAAAAATGTTACAGCCATGACAGATGTTAAGGTTGGTAATGTAAACGTTTTTGTTGACGGACTTACAGTAGAGAAAGAACCCAAAGCTAAGAAGGAAAAAGAAGCAAAAAAAGAAGTTAAAGAAGAGAAATAGTCCGTAGGGAGCCGTGTATTCGGTTCCCTATTGTAGATTTTTTGGAGGTTATACCAATGAAAATAGGATTTGTCGGCGGAGGCAATATGGCAGGTGCCATTGCACAGGGGGTAGTTGCATCCGGTGTATGTAAAGCAGAAGATGTTTTAGTGTGTGATATAAACAAAGAAATGCTTAAAAAATACACGGGTGGAATTAAGACGTCTACGGACAACCGTGATGCACTTTTGTGTGATTACATAGTTTTGGCAGTAAAGCCCTTTATACTTGCTTCTGTTTTAGAAAAGCTTGCAAAAGAGGATATCAGTGGCAAAGTCTTTATATCCATTGCTGCAGGTATTTCAGTTGATGAAATTAAGAGCGTATTGGGCAAAGACGCTAAAGTTGTGCGCGTTATGCCAAATACACCGGCGCAGGTAGGCGAGGGAATGACCGTAATTGCAAAACCTGACGAATTCATTAATGATAAAGAACTGGCAGATGTAATAAAAATATTTGATGCTGTGGGTAAGACGGAAATTATGGCAGAAAATATGCTAAATGTGGTAACAGGTGTGTCAGGTTCAAGTCCTGCATATGCATATATGATGATTGAGGCAATGGGAGATGCAGGAGTTTTAGGCGGTATTCCAAGAGATATAGCATATAAACTTGCGGCTCAATCTGTTTTAGGTTCCGCTAAAATGGTTTTAGATACGGGCAGACACCCAGGGGAATTAAAGGATATGGTTTGTTCACCCAAGGGCACAACCATTGAGGCGGTTGCAGAGCTTGAAAAAAGAGGTTTCCGCTCGGCAATAATCGAAGCGATTAAAAAGTGCAATGAAAAAGCAAATAATATAAAATAACAAACAGCCTTGCTTTGCAAGGCTGTTTGTTATTTATTCATCTTCTTCTGTATCTGCAAATTCAGCTAATGCCTCTATGACTTTTGCATAAAATTCCATAGGATTTTTTCTGAAGCCCTTTGCATAGCGGGCTGCTTTTTCCTTGTTTCCTGTAAATACTGTCATGGAAAGCAGAGTGCTTTTTCCTTCTGTTATTTCAGCGTCAACGTTAAACATATCGTAATCAGCAGGTGTCACAACGCATTTAACCTGAGTTTTGGGACCCTCACGGTTCAGGTATTCGTCGATAGTTTTCTTCAATGAGGCTCTTACGCTTGCCATGATTTTATCATCAAATACATCAATTGTTTCGGTACCTTTATCTGTCAGTATGTATTTTTCATCTTCGTTGCGCCATACTTTTTTTATATAATTATCAGGCGAAAGTTCATCTATGATTCCGCACAATTCGAGGAAATCAACTGTTGTAGCAGAAAGCATAAGATGCTTTAAGTCGCTGTCTGAAAGAGGAATGTCTGCATATCTGAGACAAAACAGTACAGAAAGCTTTATTTCGCCTTTGTCATTCATTCTGTAGTATACGTTTTCTAAATTTGGCTTCACTGTTTCACTTCCTTTTGCACTATGATACCACAAATTATTTGAAAAAGCAAGAAACTATTCGCTTATGATTTTATCTATATACATTTCTCCGACAATTTCGGGTGTGACAGATGCGTTTGTTGCATCACTTATTTCTTTTAAGAATTTATCAAGTAAATCATACTTTACAAAAACTGTTATCAAAACATCTGCACCATATTCTGTTTGACCCTCAATGTAATCACCGTTATCCACTATGTATTTGATTTTTCCGTGGAGGTCATAGGGGGTACGCAACTGAATTTCGTGACAGTAGATTTTTTCGCAGATTTTGGCATCAAGCACGCCGTCTTTTGCGGCTTTACCATAAGCACGTACCAAACCGCCTGTACCAAGCAATGTACCTCCAAAGTAACGAGTGACTACGATTGCGGTATCTGTTATACCTTCCTTTAATAAAACATCTAAAACGGGTGCACCTGCAGTACCTGAGGGCTCGCCGTCGTCGGTAAAACGGGAGATGTTGTTATCCTTAACCACGTAAGCATATACATTGTGTCTGGCATCTCGATACTGAGCCTTCACAGAGTTTACAAAGGCAATTGCCTCTTCCTCAGAGGATACAGGGGAAACTGATGCGATAAAACGTGATTTTTTCTCTACGATTTCAGCAGTTCCCGCACCATATACAGTTTTATAAACCATACCTTTATTCATTGTGCTCCTCCAAAACGTAATCACGATACTTACCATAAGAAACAGCATCCAAAAGTGTAGTAATCCGTGTGCCGTTTGCCTCGTAGTCCTCATCAAGTATTGTCTGATTTGAGTGAAGCTCTGACACAATATGCCCCATTGCATAGGGAATCAAGAGCGTGATTTTTTTCTTTTTTCCGGGCAC
>JAZNWB010000151.1:0-2390 GCA_045593125.1 Congzhengia sp.
TTTAGAAAAAGTAGCAAAAACTTATTTTGATGCGTGGGGTTTTTAGGGGTTTACCCCTAAATCATTGTCGGGGGTGCGGGGGAGTTTCGAAGCCCCCGCCAGCGGTTTTGGGTACTTTTGCCGCGACAAAAGTGCCACATTAGAAGTATTAATTTGTTACAACTATTATTGCTCCAACTCGCAAAACCATCTCTTTCGCAAATAACTTATTCCCACAAAAAAGAAGAGGTTTCCCTCTTCTTTACTGATTCAGTATAATTTTTACCACATCTTCTGGTGTTTTTGCTAATTTTTCACAACCGGCGTCAGATAACTCTTTTTCATCGCCGTATCCATATAGAACGCCTAAAATATCAATATCGTTCTTTTTTGCTCCCGTTACATCATTTTCCCTATCGCCCACCATTAAAATACGCTCTTTAGGAAAATTATTTACCTCAATCGTTTCCTTTATTACTGCAGCTTTTGTCCTCTTTGTTTCATCAAATGATGCTCCGTTTATAAAGTAAAAATATTTTGCCAAATCTACACTTTCTAACATTTTCTTAATGTACGGAGTTGGCTTTGCAGATGCTATACACAATGTAAATCCCTGACACTTTAGGGTTTTCAGCATCTCCTCTACACCATCATATACTAAGAAATTATTCATAGCCCCGTTGACGTTGTAGTTTTCTCTGTACTTTTCAACTGCGATGTCGGCGTCCTCTTTATTCATATTATATTGCTCTGAAAACGCATCAAAAAGCGGAGGACCAATAAACAAATTCAATATTTCCTCACGATTTTCTTCTATACCAAAATGTAAAAGAGCATATTTTACTGATGCTTTTATTCCGGGTGCTGAGTCCACTATTGTTCCGTCAAAATCAAAAAATATTATATCCTTCATTTTTTCCTCTTTACATTTTTTTCTTATATTTTATCATATTAGACTTTCTTTTTCAACGATTTTATGGTATAATTATTATATATTGATTTTTCACTTTTAAACAGTTTTTTTGTTTATAATCTGTTGATTTGTGTTGATTAAGTTGTAAATAGAATTTTTACTTACATTTACTGGAAGTATGGAATATTTTACCTGTTGAAAACTTTATTTCATCAACATTTTTCCTACATTTTTTAAACAGGCAAATTTGTGTCAACCGTGGGAAAAAAAACACTTTTTAACACAATCTACAGACACTACTACTATAACTACTAAATATATATTATTCTTTTTATAGAAAGAGGTTTTTTTATGATGAAAATGAAATGCTCACGCAGGGATTTAGTTGAGGCTGTATCTTTGGTTGAAAAAGCAGTTCCTGTTGCTACTCCCATTAATGTTTTAGAGGGAATTTTTATAGAAGCAAAAGAAAATGCTTTTAAACTTGTAGGTAATAATATGAATCTTGGCATTGAATGTTACATTCCTGCAGAAGTAGAAGAAAAAGGTCTTGCTATGGTTAAAGCTTCTCTTTTTTCTCAGGCAGTAAAAAAGCTTCCTGATACTGATGAAGATGTTTTTATGGAAATTGATGAAAAGGATAATTTAAAAATTGAATGTGGTTACGCAAAATTCAATTTCACTACATCATCTGCAGAAGAATTTCCTCAGCTTCCTCTCGTACTTGACGGAAAATCTTTTGAAATTAAAGAAAGCCTCGTTAAAAATATGATAAAACAGACAGTTTATGCTGTGTCAACACGTGAAGAAAAACCTGTCCTTACAGGTGTGCTCTTTGATGTTGAAGAAAATAATATAAATGTTGTTGGTTGTGATGGTTTCAGAGTAGCAATAAGAAAAGAAGAAATTGAAAACTCAGAAAACTTAAAATTTATTCTTCCAGGTAAAAATGCTAAAGAATTACTTGGTATTATGGGTGAAAGTGACGAGCTTATTAAGATTTCCGTTAATGAAAACAACGTAAAATTCACACTTGATAAGTGCATTTTAGTTTCCCGTATTATTGACGGAGAATACTTAAACTACAAATCCGTTGCAAACCATAAAAATACTTTGGAATTTGTAGTTGAAAGAAGAAAAATATTAAATTCAATTGACCGTGCTGCTACTATTGTTAATGAAGCTTCAAAATCTCACGTTTTATTGGATATTGATGAAACAAGCGTTTCTATTGACTGTGAATCCGTAATGGGTAAGGTTAAGGACAAATTTTCTATAGATATGCAGGGCGAACCTATGCAGATTGCTTTTAACCCTAAATATCTTATCGAAGCTTTCAAAAATGCAGAAGATGAAAAAATCATGCTATCCTCCCCTACTCCTGTAACCCCTGCAATTATTCGTCCTGTTAGTGGTGAAAAATACGTTTACATAATATTGCCAGTAAGAATAAAATAATGAACGTAAAAGAAACAATAATTGTAGAGGGCGAACACGA